>CAZHKI010000597.1:0-2102 GCA_964533365.1 uncultured Maribellus sp.
CCTTACCGGTTTGAAATCCCCAATTATGCCTTAGTTTTACCTGACACGCGAAACCCCGACAAACCCAGTTGGATCAACATCGCAGTGCCAGCCAGTAAAGCAGAAATCCATATTTCGTATTATGCCCTGAACGACGGAAAAGGAGTACTGTCGGAATACATGGAAGAATCACGCCAACTGGCCTATAAACATACCATCAAAGCCGACGCCATCAACGAACAACTGTTTTTAAACGCGGGAAATCATGTTTTCGGCACAGTCTATCGAATCGAAGGCAACGCAGCTTCGCCCATGCAATTCTACCTGACCGACAGCACCCGGCATTTTCTTCGGGGGGCGCTCTACATCCGCGAAGTACCCAACATCGATTCACTGAAACCGGTCATCGATTTTCTGGTTCCCGATGTGGTGAGGCTCATTGAATCGACAACATGGAATGAATGACCCTGATAAAAAAAATAGAAACCGATGCCGGGCAACTGGGAATATGGCTGCTGAATGAACCGCTGGAACAGTTGCTTCAGAATTTTCATTTTACCGAAACCGAAAAAAAGGAATTTGCCTGCATTACTTCTGAAAAAAGAAAAAAAGAGTACCTGGCTGTCCGCACCCTGCTGGAAAACCTGCTGAATTTCAAACCTCATATTATTTACGAAAAATCAGGAAAACCCATTCTGGCCAATTCCCCGCTGCATATCTCGGTTTCACATTCGGCTGATCTAGTGGTTACTATCATTTCGAAGGTAAATATTGGAATCGACGTGGAAAGGACCGATCGGGATATCAACCGGATTGCCACTCGTTTTTTACATCCACATGAAATGAATTTTGTGGAACAAACCCAAAACCAACAATCGGCAAAAGTTCTCTTATGGAGCGCCAAGGAAGCGATTTTCAAATGTACCTGCCTTGAAGGTATTGAATTTAACCGGCAAATCCGGATTCAACCCTTCATTTTGGAAAATACAGGAAAAATTTCAGGGGAACTGAACGTCAACTCAGAAACCACAAAATATCAGCTTGAATACTTTTTTTATGAAAACAATGTGATTGTTTTTTGTGTTGAAATAAAAATTTGAAAATGAAAAAAGCAGAAAGTCATATTCTTGTCATTTTCGGGGCCTCAGGCGATTTAACCAAACGGAAACTAATTCCCGCCCTGTTTGAATTATACACCCGCCAATTTTTACCCGACTCATTTGCCATTGTGGGGGCTTCACGTTCACCACTTTCGGATGACGAGTTCAGAAAAATTGCGGATGAATTTTTACCCGACAGCAAAGAAACATCAGAGTTCAAAAAAATGCTGTATTACCAATCCGTTTCGCCCGATAATGTAAAAGATTTTGAAAAACTGAAATCGCGGATGGAAGCGTTGGGAAAAGAGCAAAACATTGCCCCTAACTACATTTTCTATTTATCAACCCCGCCGTCGTTGTACGAAATAATACCCAAACATCTTTGGCAAACCGGTCTGAGCCAATCCAGCCAGTTCTTCAGGAGGCTGATTATTGAAAAACCTTTTGGCACCGATCTCGAATCGGCCAAAAACCTCAACATCAACCTGTTGAATTATTTCAGTGAAGAACAAATCTACCGCATCGATCATTATCTGGGCAAGGAAACTGTACAGAATTTACTGGTAACCCGTTTTTCGAACGGGATTTTCGAACCGCTTTGGAACCACAATTACATTGAACGGGTTGAAGTTACATCGGCTGAAAGCCTGGGCGTGGAAGGGCGCGGCGGTTACTACGACCACTCGGGCGCTTTGCGCGACATGCTCCAGAATCACCTGTTGCAATTGGTTGGTTTTGTTGCCATGGAACCTCCGGTGGTCATCGAAGCCAATGCTATCCGAAACGAAATTTTAAAAGTATTTCAGTCACTGCGCCCCATTCCCGAAAATCGGGTTTCCACCTGCGTAATTCGCGGACAATACACCGAATCGCACATCAAAGGTGAAAAAGTGGCCGGATACCGCGACGAACCCGGGGTCGATCCATTGTCGCGTACCGAAACTTTTGTGGCCCTGAAATTTTTTATCGACAACTGGCGCTGGGCCGGTGTGCCGTTTTACATCCGTACCGGGAAAAAATTGC
>CAZHKI010000598.1:0-2102 GCA_964533365.1 uncultured Maribellus sp.
GAACTTGTAATTCCCGATGGCCTGGACAATCAGGTTGGTTTGGTAACCGATTGGAGTTGAAAAACTGGCCGAAGCTGCAATGGCAATGGTCACAAAAAAAGGTTTCGGATCGACATTCAGTTGATGTGCTGCGGCCATGGCAATGGGGAAAACAATAGCGGCTGCAGCATTGTTGGTAATGATTTCAGTAAAAATGGAGGTGATGATGTAAATGGCGGCCAAAACGCCAACAGGCCCCAGTCCGTGGCCAATGCCAATGGTGGAGCGGGCAATGGCATCGGCAGCGCCCGAATTTTGCAGGGCTTTACTCACTGCAAACGAAAACGCAATGGTAATCAGCACGTCCCAACTGATTACTTTCGTATATTTTTGATGGGGCAAAATTTTCATCCACACCAGCAGAATGGCGGCAATGGCCGAAAAATAAAACATATCGAAAGAAATCCCCTTGGGAGTTGAAATAAATTCGCCTACCGTAGAGCCGATAATCATGAGCAAAAGAATAATAAACGAAAGCCATTTTTTCCAGAACGTGCCGGTTGACCGGTAATCGCGGATGTAGCTGGTGAGATAAAAAATACGGGAGTCGCCCCAGTTTTGAATAAATTTTTCGGTGGTAAGCAAAACCAGGTTATCGCCCGGTTTAAGTTTCAGGTTACCGATGTTCGACGTAATCCGTTCCCCATTCCGGTGAATGGAGAGGACAACTGCCTGGTAGTTTTCGTAGAAATTGAACTCAGGTATGGTTTTTCCCACACCGGGAAAGCGGGGCGAAATAACCGCTTCATACTGCTTCAGCTCTTTGGTGGGTATATTTTTAACCAAATCCAGTCCATTTAGTTTAATATTACTGTTCGACAGGATATAACTGAGCCGGTCTGATTTCCCGACGACAAGCATTTTATCGTTGGCCTGAACAAGGAAAATGCCTTTGCCGGTTTCAATAATATCTCCTCCCCTTTCAATATTCCGAATCAGCAATCCCTTTAATTCCTTAAGTCTTCCGTTTTTGATTTCAAGCCCTATCAAACTGCTGGTTTCCGGAATTATAATATCATAGGAATAATCCTTGAAGCCAGTGGTTGGTTTACTGTTCAGTAAAATCTTTTCGCCCGGAAGGAGTTTGTTCCCGGCAAGCGACAGGTAAAGAGTTCCAAGCACAGTAATAAAACCGCCTATCCTGGCCAGTTCAAACATGCTGAATCCTTCGTACCCGTTTTCAAGTATCAGCCCGTGTACCACCAAATTGGTAGAAGTTCCAATGAGGGTGCACATGCCTCCGAAAATAGTGGCATACGACAACGGTATCAGGAATTTTTTCGACGAAAGGTTCAGTTTTTCTGTCCATTTTTTGATGATGGGCGCAAAAATGATCACCACCGGCGTATTGTTCAGAAATGCCGACAAAAAAGAAACCGGCACCATAATCCGCGGGATGAGGAAAACCATTTTCCCCCGCTTTCGTGGCAGATAAAACTGAGCCAGCCGGTTTAATACGCCGGCCTGGCTCACTCCTTCACTCACCAGAAAGAGTATGCCAACCGTTATCATCCCTTTATTGGAAAAACCAGCCAACGTTTCTTCCCCTGTCAGAATTCCGGAAGCCATCAGAATAATTGACCCCGAAAAAAATATCAGCCCCGGGCGCATAACCTCTTTGGCCAGGGCGAGAATCATAATTACAATAATTGCCAGTACAATATATCCTTCAGGATTCATTTACCAAATTTGGTTAATTCAAAATACACATCCAATATGGTGGAAAAAAATCAAAACTAATGATAAAAATGAATTCTCTCAAAATATTCAAATTTCTTTTCATGAACATTAAATTTCTTCGGCAACACCTATTTTTATGCTATTCCTCTCGTTTTTAATCCTGATTCCGACGGGAAAATCCAGACAGAATTGCCGTTCCTGTAGCATGAATATTTCTCCTATAACTATCATTTTCGAACCATCTGAAAAAAAATTTGTCTTTTTAACCACTCAATCTTTTTGCTTGATTTTAAGAGCAATAGAATATATTTAAAATATAAAAAGTCTCTTTTTTTTGAAAAAAAGGCGAGATGGTTTGTGTAGAAAAAAATAAATATTACTTT
>CAZHKI010000599.1:0-2100 GCA_964533365.1 uncultured Maribellus sp.
TTCATAATGAAGCTGTTACTTGAAAATATAAAAGAACTTGTTCAGGTGGAGGGAAAACCGGTATTGTTTAAATCTGGTTCTGAAATGGGCAGGGTCAATACCATTCATAATGCATTTGTTATCATCCGCGATGAAATTATTGAGGAATTTGGAACCATGAGCCAGCTTAAGGATGTTTACATGGACGATGACCTCCTGATTGAAGTGGATTGTTCGAACCGGATGGTTTACCCCAGCTACTGTGATTCGCATACTCACCTGGTTTTTGCCGGTTCGCGCGAGAAAGAGTTTGTTGATAAAATCAAAGGCCTCAGTTACGAAGAAATTGCCCGGCGCGGCGGCGGAATCCTGAATTCGGCCAAACTGCTGCACGAAACACCTATCGAAGAATTGTACAATTCGGCTATGAACCGTGTACTTGAAATTATAAAAATGGGTACGGGCGCTGTGGAAATTAAAAGCGGTTACGGGCTGAATGTGGATGATGAACTGAAAATGCTCCGTGTAATACGTTGGATCAGGGAAACGGCGCCGGTTTGCGTGCGATCCACTTTTTTGGGCGCTCATGCCATACCATTCGAATACCGGAATAACAAAAAGAAATATGTCGATTTGGTTATCAATGAAATGATCCCGCAGGTAGCGGCCGAAGAACTGGCCGATTTTATTGACGTTTTTTGCGACAAAGGTTTTTTTTCGGTGGAAGATACCGAACGGATTCTGATGGCCGGAATTAAATACGGGATGCGGCCAAAAATTCATGCCAACGAGCTGGGCCGCACCGGAGGTGTTCATGTGGGGATAAAATACAATGCCCTTTCGGTCGATCATCTTGAACACATGGGAACTGCTGAAATTGATATGCTGAAAAATACTGAAACGATGCCCACCGTACTGCCGGGATCGGCTTTTTTTCTGAACCTGAAACTTTCGCCGGTGCGCCAAATGATCGAAGCCGGATTACCTGTGGCACTCGCCTCCGACTACAATCCGGGATCGTCGCCCAGCGGGAACATGAATTTTATCTCGTCACTCGGATGCATTAAATATAAAATGACGCCCGAAGAAGTGATCAATGCCACCACCATCAACGGCGCCTATGCTATGGGAATATCTGACCGGCTGGGAAGTATTGCCCGCGGCAAAATTGCCAATCTGTTCATCACTGCCGATATGCCCGGAATTGAATACCTGCCATACCGTTTTGGCTCCGACCTGATTGAAACCGTCATCCTGAACGGCGAAATCCAGTCGTTTTGATTTCTGATGAAATATATCATAATCTTTCTTTCTTGTATTTTTTAGTTTTGCAGAAAAGTATTTCCCATATGCCATTTTTTCTATGGGGGAAACGCTAAGTTTCTGTTTTGTTTATTTTTTCAGTAATATCACATAAGGAATAACGATTGAAATGAAAAAGATACTGGAATGTGTTCCCAATTTTTCAGAAGGCCGGAACATGGATGCCATAAAGGAAATTACCAACGCCATTGAAAGTGTTGCCGGGATTAAGCTGCTGGATGTTGATCCGGGAAAAGCAACCAACCGCACAGTGGTTACGTTTGTGGGCGGCCCCGACGATGTGGTGGAAGCAGCTTTTCGGGGTATTAAAAAGGCGGCTGAGGTAATTGACATGTCGAAACACAAAGGAGAACACCCGCGGTTTGGGGCTACCGATGTGTGCCCGCTTGTGCCGGTTTCAAACATCACCATGGACGAAGCCGTGGAATACGCCCGTCAACTGGCCGAAAGGGTAGGGCGGGAACTGGAAATACCGGTTTTCTGCTACGAGTTTGCCGCTTTCTGCGAAGAACGTAAAAGCCTGGCCAATTGTCGCGCCGGCGAATACGAAGCGTTGAAAGAACGGCTTGCCACTGAAAAATGGAAACCCGATTTTGGATCAGCCATTTGGTCGGAGAAAGTGGCACGGAGCGGAGCATCGGCCATCGGTGCCCGCAATTTTCTGGTCGCTTACAATGTGAACCTGAATACTACCTCCACCCGGCGCGCCAATGCCATCGCATTCGACATCCGCGAATCGGGCAGGGTGGTGCGCGAAGGCGATCCGTTAACCGGAAAAATCGTTCACGACGAAAACGG
>CAZHKI010000600.1:0-2097 GCA_964533365.1 uncultured Maribellus sp.
AATCAGCACAAAACCTTGTAGAGGGCATCGGTTCGAGCAAAAAGCAGAGCCTGTCGCGGGTCCTGACAGCCCTGGGCATCCGTCACGTGGGAGAACGGAATGCGAGACTCCTCGCAGCGGAGTTCGGGGATATTCAGGCTCTGATGGCGGCATCCGAGGAACGCCTGGCTCAAATTGCAGGCTTGGGCCCCATTGCGGCAAAAAGCATCCATGATTTTTTTAGAAGCGAATCGGGGATTTCGATCATCCGGGGACTGGATCAATACGGGGTAAAAGTAATTGGCGTAAACATCGATGCCATCGAACGTGGCGAAGACCGTATTGCTTTCAAGGAAACCATGACACGGCTGGGAATTGAAATGCCCCGAAGCACCGCGGTCAACACGGTGGAGGATGCCGAAAAAGTAGCAACAGAAATGGGCTACCCGGTTGTTATCCGTCCGGCCTACACCATGGGCGGAACCGGTGGCGGCCTGGTTTACAATGTTGAAGAATTGCGAACGATTGCCAGTCGTGGTTTGGCGGCCAGTTTAGTTACCCAGGTACTCATCGAAGAGTCGGTGCTGGGATGGGAAGAACTCGAACTGGAAGTGGTCCGCGATGCCAAAAACCATATGATCACGGTCTGCTTTATTGAAAATGTGGACGCCATGGGCGTACATACCGGCGACTCATTTTGCACCGCTCCCATGCTCACCATTTCAGAGGAACTTCAGAAACGGTTACAAAAACATGCTTACGATATTGTAGAAGCGATAGAAGTTATTGGCGGCACAAACGTCCAGTTTGCACACGATCCCAAAACCGACCGGATAGTGGTGATTGAAATCAACCCACGCACATCGCGTTCCTCGGCGCTGGCATCAAAAGCCACCGGGTTTCCCATCGCGCTGGTGTCGGGCGACTACGTGGTGGTTAAATTTGCCCGCTGGGCTTTCGAAAAATTCGACGGGCTGGAAGACAAGCTGGGGACACAAATGCAGGCGGTTGGCGAAGTCATGAGCATTGGGAAAAACTACAAGGAAGCACTGCAAAAAGCCATCCGATCGCTTGAAACAGGCCGGTACGGACTGGGATTTGCCAAAGATTTCAACAAAAAATCGCTGGACGAACTGATGCCTTTACTCCAAACCGCTTCGAGCGAAAGGCAGTTTATCCTGTATGAAGCCATCCGAAAAGGGGCCGATATTGATGAACTGTCGAAAAAAACACATATTAAAACCTACTTCCTCAACCAAATGAAAGAACTGGTTGAACTGGAAGAAAAAATACTTTCCTGTAAAGGCCGGGAACTTCCCGATGAATTGCTGATCCAGGCGAAAAAAGACGGCTTTGCCGATCGTTACCTGGCGAAACTAATGGAAGTACCCGAAAAAGAAATCCGCAATAAAAGAATTTCACTGGGGATGGAAGAAGCTTGGGAACCGGTTCCGGTTAGTGGTGTGGAAAATGCGTCGTATTACTTTTCCACTTACAACGCCCCCAACCAGGTGGAAGTGAGCAACCGGAAAAAAATAATGGTACTGGGCGGAGGCCCCAACCGTATTGGTCAGGGTATCGAATTCGACTACTGCTGCGTTCATGCCGCTTTTGCCATCCGAAATGCCGGATACGAATCGATAATGGTAAACTGCAACCCGGAAACCGTATCAACCGATTACGACACTTCCGATAAACTTTACTTTGAACCGCTTACTGCTGAAGATGTTTTAAGCATTTACAACAAGGAAAAACCCGAGGGGGTAATCGTTCAGTTTGGCGGGCAAACGCCGCTGAACTTGGCCAACGAACTGGCCGGGGCAGGAGTAAAAATTTTGGGTACAACGCCCGAAACCATCGACCTGGCCGAAGACCGTGACCGTTTCCGCCATGTGATGGAAAAACTGGGTATCCCGCAACCCGAATCAGGCATGGCCAGCAACCTTGGTGAAGCGCTCGAAATTGCCGGGCGTATTGGTTACCCGCTGATGGTCCGCCCATCGTACGTGCTGGGAGGAAGGGCCATGCGCATCGTTAACGACGAAGATATGCTGGCACAGTACGTGGCTACCGCTGTTGACGTTTCGCCCGACCGCCCGCTGCTGATCGACAAATTCC
>CAZHKI010000601.1:0-2092 GCA_964533365.1 uncultured Maribellus sp.
ATTGGAAATACAGCCAGCCTGGAATACCGCATTATCGCTGAAGATAATTCATCACGAAAAAACAAAAAATATGCTCCTCAGGCCGGATTCTACCAGGTGGAAATCTTCCGTCCTGAAGAAGCGCTGAACGGCTATGTTTCCGATTTTAATTCGGGAAACGACGATTTTATCCATTCTGATTTCAGAATTTCGGCACAGGCAGGCTTTACGAGCGGAATTTTGCACACCATGCACCCGTACCTGGTTTCAGGTGTCGAAAACGAAATGTATCATCAGGTGGCCCAGTTAAAATACCCGATTGTGGTCAGGGAAAACGGGTTGATGTCGTTCGACGAAGTTGTGCTTGTTGAGCCGGGGACAAAAGGAGCCAACTACACCGACCGTATTTTTTGGGATTACGTGATTGTTGAAGGCAGTAATGACAACGGGGTAACCTGGTTGCCGATGAGCGAAGGATACGACGCTCAGCAATCCGATGCCTGGAATTCAGCATTTACCTCTTCCATCGTCAACAATTTGTCGGTTTCCAACGGTTCGGAAGATCTGTTTGTCCGCCGGACCATCAACCTGACCAATAATACCGGCTTCAGCGACGGGGATGTCATCCTCATCCGCTTCAGGCTGGCTTCCGATGTATCGGTCAACGGCTGGGGATGGGCAATCGACAACCTGGAAATCCAGAAACTTCAGGTAGGCAATTCCGAAATTGAACGTGAATATGCCGTACAGGTTTATCCTAATCCATTCTCCGGCATTCTCAACATCGACTTTTCCAGTCAAACATCATCGCAGGTTGAAGTATCCGTTTTCAACCTGACGGGAAAAACCGTATTCAGTGAAACCTGGTCCGACACGGCCTGGGATTCCAAAAAACAAATCGATTTATCGACACTTGATTCAGGGATTTACCTGGTTCAGGGGGTGGATGAAAACTCAAACCAATTCACTAAAAAAATAATTAAAAATTAAACCTTATGAAAACATTGCTCATCATCGCTCTTTTAGCCTCTCTGATAGGCCTTATCGTCTCGCTGGTCATCCTTTTCAAAGGAGTCCTTTCAAAAAAATCGAGCCTGCTAACCTTACGATAGCAGGATGAAATTATTCAATCAGAAAAATAACTTTTAAAAAAAATAACATGGAAACTTTATTACTCATCGCTTTCTTCGCCGCATTAATCGGCCTGGTACTCTCGGTTGTCATTCTTTTCAAAGAACTGGTTCCCAGAAAAAAACGTGCTATTGAATTTTAAAAAGTGGATCTGCTCCACTTGTAAAACTTTAAAAGTAACATCATGGAAACTTTACTAATCATCGCATTTGCCGCCGCTTTTATCGGGCTGGTACTTTCGGTTGTAATTCTTTACAAAGAATTGTTTCCCAGGAAAACACGAGTTATTGAAATTTAAAAAACGGTATCTGACTTCGCCTGTAAATCTAAAAAAAGAAACGACATGGAAACTTTATTAATCATCGCATTTGCCGCCGCTTTTATAGGGCTGGCACTTTCATCGGTAATCCTTTACCATGAATTGTTCTCCAAAAGTTCAACCTTATTTAAGATATGATGACGCAGTACAAACCCAATTTTCAAAACAGGTAATGGATTCCGGCAAGTTTGGATTACCGTCACCGGATGGTCATTACCGGCCAATTTAGTTATCACGATTTTTGGGGGCAGTGTTTGGCTGCCCTTTTTTTATGGCTGCAAAAAGCATAAAATATTACCGGATTAAATATCTATTCCTGCCACCCTGCGTTAGAAAATCCTTTTGTAAGAAAGGAACCCTGAAAACCAATCCATTCTTTTCCCAATAAACCATTTTATAAGTTGACCTTCTGATGAATTCTTTGTATTTTTTCAACGTGAAAATGACGTTGCTTTGAAGCTGTCCATACAATATTCTGACAAGCAGAAAACTAACATCATCTTTGTATAAAATTTACAATTTCTGGCCAATGCAAATCATTTCGTCATCACTGGGTCTCTACACCGACTTTTACGAGCTTACCATGGCCCAGGGATATTTTTACCACGGAAAGAAAAACGATACCTCAACGTTCGACTATTTTTTCCGTACCAACCCGTACCA
>CAZHKI010000602.1:0-2082 GCA_964533365.1 uncultured Maribellus sp.
GAACCCCAGGTTTGGCATTGAGTTCTTCTGGCACGAAATCACCACCATCCTGAAAAACGTTAAAGCCGGACGAATCCAAATCGACACGCGGAATTTCATCAATGAGATCGAACTCCTTAAAGAATTTTTTGACCATCCCATTGAGGCAGTCCATGCTTTTTATACGTTAATTGCATATTGGGATATTACATCAACCCTGGCAGTTAATGATTATACCGGCGAAGTACAACTGGTGGGGTTTAAAGGCCGGAATCTGAGCGACCCCATTGCTATTAAACCTTCAGTACTGAAACGGTTTAAAAAATTTGTCGAAAACCGTTACATTTTCACCAACGAAGGTTCCGGGTTGACAGTGGATTATTATTTCAGCCGGTTCGACGAGGTGATGTCACGCATTGATCCTGAATATGTAAAACAACATGGTATATTTTTTACCGATGCCAACCTGAGCCGTTTTGCGCTTTGGTTTGCCAAACGCATTTTGGGCGAAAAGGTAAACGACCTGTACATTTTCTTCGATCCGGCGGGAGGTTCGGGTAACCTGATTTCGAGCTGGCGTGGTAAACAAAAACACAAAATCATTTCCGAACTGCAACCCGATTTGCTGCGCATCATTGAACGACGCATGCGAATCGACCCGTACCACATCGAAACCGGTTTTACTATTATTCCAAAAACCTCTGAAAACAAAGGACTGAACTTTTTGGATTGCGATGCTGCAACTTATGTGGCCGAACTGGAAAAGGAACTCAAACTCAAAAACCTTTTACTCGACAAACCTTTTGCCTTTTTGCTGAACCCACCCTACAAAAACACCGACGAACACGAAAGCGCCCGCGAAAGCGCCGACGCCAATTATACGATTCATCCCTCCATTTTGGAACTCACCGGCGAAGATGCCGGGAAAGAACGCTACCTCGCTTTCCTGGGGCAAATTCTGAACATTGCCCGCCACCAAACCCAAAAAGGCGAAGGCTGCGAACCCGTGGTGATGATTTTTACCCCTACCTCGTGGCTCATTCCGCGCCCTACTTACGTGCCTTTCCGGAAAACATGGGACAGCCATTTCAGCTATCTCGACGGGTTTATTGTTACCAGCAACGAGTTTTTTAAACTGAAAGGTAAATGGCCGCTGGGGTTTACCGTGTGGAAATACCAGCCCGAAGAAAACCGCAACAACCGGGTTAGACTGTACGATTTAACCGGAATGACAAGCGCCCGCTTCAGCCATGTAAACTGGGCAATGAGCGATGAAGATGTGAACTTTCAGTTGGGGGTTGATTTTGAAAACACGCAAAAAGTAGTTTTCGGGAATGAAAGAAGAGATATCAGGGAAACCATTCCGGTTATTGAGTTGGATGGAAAAGAAAAAAGGCAAACCCGTTTCGATTTCAGCCGTGCAAAAAAACCAGATGAAATGAAAAAACTGGTTAGCGGGTTTCCTTTAAAAGATGAAAAAAGACATTTTGAGTTGAGCAGAACTTGCGGTTCTCCAACAGGAGAATTTGTTGGTTTTATGGATGATAATACACCAGTTAGATTAAGACAGGAAAGTTTACAGAGATTGTCGAATCTTCCAGACAGGGTTTGGCTTCAACTTCGACCCACTTTTATCGATGTTAATCTGACCAAAGTTCAGACGGGTCCTTCTGATAAATATGGTTATTGTGCTTATGATTTTGATTCAGCAAAATCAATGTTTAACTGGTTCTGTATTACAAAAGTTGTTATTCAGAAGTATCCGATTTGGGCAAATCAGTTGGATATCTGGACACCAGAAATTCCGCACGATTTGGAAGAAACCTGGCACGCCCACTGTTTTGCCTTTGTTTTGGCGGAAAACCGTTGCGTGGTAACCAAATTTGAAGCCAACAACCCGGTTGCCGGAGCGCCCGAGGTTTTTGTGGATAATCCGCTTTGCCCTGCTAATCCGGCAGCTTTCTGGAATACAACGTTAGACAGCCATGTAACCCGCGACTACGGCGCAGCCTTCGAACTGGTTATGGCTATTAAAAATCTATACAAATTCTGGAACCTGAATTACTGCAAAGGGCAGTTTTTGTACAACACCGGGTTGCACGA
>CAZHKI010000603.1:0-2049 GCA_964533365.1 uncultured Maribellus sp.
AGCGCGGGTCGTTGTTGTGAAACCCGTCAATGTCGGTCCAGATCTGAATTTCTTCCGAATCGACGGCCGCACCAACCAGCGAAGCAGTGTAATCACTGCCACCGCGTTGCAGGTTGTCGATTTCGCCGGCGGCGTTGCGACAAATAAAACCCTGGGTGATATAATAGTCGGCATGGCCCACTTCGGCCATCACTTTCCTGATGTTTTCCCGGATGAAAGGCATGTCGGCCGCTTTGTCTTCGTCAATCCGCATATAATCGAGCGCAGGCAAAAGCAAGGTTTTATAGCCGTTTTCTTCCATCAAAATGGTAAAAAGACGGGTCGAAATCAATTCGCCCTGGGCCACAATGGTGTTTTCACCTGCCAAATCGAAATGGCCGGTGCTATATGATTTCAGTGTGTCGAAATTTTCCAGGATTACCTGTAACCCTTTTTGTTTGTTTTCTTCCGAAACAAAAAGCTCGTCAATCACTTTCCTGTATTTTTCTTCCAGTTTACCAATGGAAGCCAATGCAGCTTCCTTGTCCTTTTTA
Organism: uncultured Maribellus sp.; assembly: GCA_964533365.1. Classification (GTDB taxonomy): domain Bacteria; phylum Bacteroidota; class Bacteroidia; order Bacteroidales; family Prolixibacteraceae; genus Draconibacterium. The sequence goes on from CAZHKI010000603.1 coordinate 534, forward strand.
TGCAGATATTCTGAAATTTCAACCAACGAATTGGTGGTTCCCGACATTGCGGAGAGCACCACAATTTTTTGTTCCCCGTCGGTAATGATTTTCATTACCGCCCTCATGTTCTCAGGAGAACCGACCGAAGTCCCGCCAAATTTTAATACTTTCATTTTAAATGTACTATTCTGTTTTAAACGGGTGCAAAGATGAATATTTTTATGAATTTTTGAAATACGTATTTCCCTTATTTTGAATGTGGATTTAAGTTGGATGAATCCCTATTTCTAAGGGAAGAATTTTTCCTGGAAAAAATTCACCAAATCTTTGCCGGAAGGATCGGAAATCCCGATTTCAGGGGCATAAATTATCGCTTCGGCCCCTACATTTTCTGCTTTTCCCTTCAGGGCTTTGGCGTGAAAAGGGTGGTCCTGAGTGGTTGGGAACCCGCCTTTTTGTTTGTTGAAAACAAAAAACGGAGCAGCATTTTGGTTCATTTTTCCCAAAAAATCGAGTTCCTTTCTGATTTGGGTTTCCTGGTAAAGGTTGCGGGTTTCGCCGGGAGGGAAACCAAATGCGCAAGAAATACTCCTGATGTGTTCCGGGTTTTTGGTTAACGGAATTTGCAGGATTTCGTCCCACTGAAGAATGTCGTAGGTCGATTGTGTGGCAAAAGCGCCGGCACAGGTCAGGCGGGTTGATTCACGCAATACAGGGTCGGCGTTTGCGGGATCGGCCATTTCGCCGGAAAAGGCCAGCCAAAGCGAGGTCCCGGCGCCGGCAGAACCTCCCGAACAGGCAACCCGCGTTTTGTCAATGTTGTATTTTTCAGCCTTGAACCGGATGTATTGCAAACAGCGTTTCGAGTCGTTCATACTGGCCAGGATCCCGAATGGCGCTTCGGTCATAAAGCGGTAATTGATAACGGCCACCGATACGCCTGCATCGAGAAACCGTACCAAATCTTCGGAAGCATAATATTTTGATTTGTCGCCACCGGTAAAACCACCGCCGTGAATGTAAATAACCAGCGGGGTTGGTGTTTCTGACTTCGCCTGCCAGAGATCGAACGTATTCCGCTCGTGGCTGCCGTATTTTTCGTTGATAAACGTGGCCCGTTCCCCACGGATATTCAGCGGTTCTGTTAAAACGACCGGTTCAGTACTGTTTTTCAAAATGGTGAAGTTTCTTTTTTATCAACCGTTCGTTGTTCCGGTTGAATATTTATTCTTTTCTGAGATTTCAGGGAACCCACTTTCCTTCTTATTTCCTGAAAAATTGGGGCAAAAGTAGGATTTAATGATGTGATACAAAAATCATTCGGAGAAAAATTCCACTTACAGGTTATATTTTTTGTTGAATTTTTTTTGGTTGAAATCAGAAACTTCCGAAAATGGCGTGTTTTTCTGAATTGAAATAGATGGTGGAGTAAATGTTGAACCCTTCTTTGTTGGTTGTTAGTTTTCGTTCGATGTAAAGTACCGGCTGGCCGCTTTTCATTTGAAGCAGTTGTTTGATTTTTTCGTCCGGAAGG
>CAZHKI010000604.1:0-2048 GCA_964533365.1 uncultured Maribellus sp.
GGATAAAACAAACGGGAACATCCTGGGCAGTATCGTTGCCTGGGGAAATCATCCGGAAACTTTGTGGAGCCGGAATTTGCTGATATCTTCCGATTTTCCGCATTTTGTGCGTGAGGGTGTTGAAAATGGAGTATATCATGGCGACACCCTGAAAAAAGCGGGCATCGGTGGAGTTGCCCTTTATGTAAACGGCGCTGTGGGTGGTTTAATGTGTACCCATCCTTCGCTGGCGGTGAAAGACCCGTTTACCAGCGAAGAGTTTTCAGAACCGTCGTTTGAGAAAGCGGCAGCCCAGGGAAAACAACTTTCACTGCTGGCACTGAATGCCATGGAAAAACCTGCTGCAGTAATTGATTCGGCCGGTATTTCGTTGGTGGTTCGTACCATCCGGCTTCCCATCAAAAATATACTTTTCAGGCTGGCAACGGCAATTGGGGTGATGGATCGTGGTACGGTGGGGTGGATGAAAATGCGCTCTGAACTTTCTGTATTCACCATCGGCCCGCTTTCGTTTGTGACAATTCCCGGAGAAATATATCCCGAAATTATGAATGGCGGCGTGGAAAATCCCAATGGAAATGATTTTGGGTTGGAACCTGCTGAAATACCACCAGTTCGCGAAATGATGCCCGGAGAATTTAAGTTTGTGCTGGGATTGGCCAACGACGAAATCGGGTATATTATTCCTAAAAGTCAGTGGGATGTGAAAGCCCCGTTTGCTTATGGCCGCGAAAAAGCACAATATGGCGAGGAAAATTCCCTCGGGTCCGAGACTGCACCGTTATTGCACCGCACTTTAAAGGAAATGATTGAAGAATTGGAACCATAATTATCAGTCCCGGTTAACCGGGTTTCAATTTGAAAAATAGAGAAATAATTCACGGAGTTTATAATAATACAGATGAAGGCGATGCGCAAAAGATTTCAATTTCTTTTAAAAGGGCTCCTGCTGGTACTTGTACTCTTTTTTGTGCTGATGCTCATGCCGCGGTTACTGGGTTTCGTTTTTCCCGAAAAACCTCCGGTTGGTTATCATTTCGAAATGCTTGATTACCTCGCTGTTGGTGTGGGGCTGGAAAAATTGGTCAATCTGGAACCCGAAATTCCGCCTGGCATTGAAGAGATAAAAAATGTGGAATATAAAAATGTAAACGGGAAATCGTTACAGATGGATTTTTACCGGCCCAAAAACAGGGTGGGAGAGTTGCCCCTTCTGCTGTTTATTCACGGAGGAGGCTGGAAGGGCGGTGAACGTTCGGATTATTTGGTTTACCTCGTTGATTTTGCCCAGAAAGGGTATGTCACGGCTACCGTTTCGTATCGGCTGCTCAACGACAGCATTTATCCGGCTTGTGTGGAAGATATTTCGGATGCGGTGGAATGGCTTTATCAAAACGGAGAAAATTTTGGTTATGATTCCAACAGGATTGCGTTGATTGGCGGTTCGGCCGGAGCCCACCTGACGATGCTTGCCGGTTACAAGTGGAAGAATCCGAAAATGGCAAAGGACAGCCTGACGGTTGGAAAGATTAAGGCAGTGGTCGATATTTACGGCCCGGTGGATTTAACTACGGAATACGCGCAAAATCAGCGGCTGGTAACCAACTTTATTGGCCATTCTTATGATGAAAAACCGGAGTTGTACGCCGAAGCCTCGCCCATTCATTATCTGGATAAGAATTGTCCGCCAACATTAATTCTGCATGGCACTTCCGATAGCCTGGTCCCCATCAGTCAGTCTGACACCCTGAAAGCCCGTCTCGATGCGTTGAGTATTCCGTGCGAGTATTATAAAATTCCCCTGTGGCCTCACACCATGGACATCGTAAAACGGGTAAACGTTTATTCGCAACGAAAAATGGAAGCCTTTTTTGAAAAGTATCTGAGATAATTTAATCATCCAAGGAATCAAATTATCCCAGATACTTTTTGCTTTCTTTTTCCCGATGCAGCAGAATTATTTTCCTGCCGGTAAAATGCCCGTGCTGTCGGTAAGGAACATCCGGCTGCTTTGCGTAAATTCCCCGCCTGAAGGTGCCTTGTATTTC
>CAZHKI010000605.1:0-1751 GCA_964533365.1 uncultured Maribellus sp.
CTGCAAGGAAAATAAAAACGCCCGTCTCGAAGCATCATCAAATTTTAATTATGCCGGGCCGCTCAACGAAATGGTCGTGATGGGAGTTTTGGCAGTACGGTTACAAAGCCTTCAACGAAAATTATTATGGGACGGGCCCAACATGCGGTTTACCAACATTGGCCCTTCCGACCAAATCAAAGCCCTCGCCAAAGACAAGTTCGAAATTGTTAACGGTGACCCGAAATTCAATAAAGAATTTAAAACTCTCCCGGCGCTGGAAACTGCCGAAGAGTGGATACGGCACACTTACCGACAGGGTTGGGAACAAATATAAACTTCAAAAAAATATCAGGATGGAATACAGAAAATTAGCCGGTTCCGATTTACAACTATCGGTTATTACATTTGGCGCCTGGGCTGCCGGTAGCTGGATGTGGGGGAAAACCGACCGGAAAGACGCCATTGAAGCCATAAGGGCAGCATACCACGAGGGTGTAACTTCCATTGACACCGCCCCGATTTACGGGCAGGGCGAAAGCGAAGAAATTGTGGGTGAAGCCATCAGGGGAATTCCACGCGACAAAGTACAAATCCTTACCAAATTCGGACTGAGTTGGGAAGGAAACAAAGGCAGCTTCTATTTTAAAAGTAAAAATAATGCCGGAAAAGAAATTGACATATACAAATATGCCGGAAAGGAAGCGGTGATAAAAGAGTGTGAAGAAAGTCTGCAGCGACTGGGAACCGATTATATCGATTTGTACCAGATTCACTGGCACGACAGCACCACACCCATTACCGAAACATTTGAAGCCGTGGCTCGCCTTATCGAACAGGGAAAAGTCCGCTATGCCGGTGTTTGTAATTACAACGCCGCCCAAATGGCCGAAGCCGAAAAAGCAGTCAGACTGGTTTCCAACCAGATTCCGTTCAGCATGGTCAACCGGGGCGTGGAAACTGAAACGGTGCCGTATTGTATAAAAAACGGGAAGTCAGTTCTGGCCTACAGCCCGATGGAAAGAGGATTATTAACCGGGAAAATTATGCCCGGGCACCAGTTTCAGGAAGGAGACCACCGCGCCGGGCACCGTTTTTTCTCGGATGAAAACATCAGCAAAACCAATCAGTTCCTTCAAAAAATTAAACCCATTGCCGACGAAAAAGGAATAACATTAGCCCAACTGGTTTTAAAATGGACAACCGAACGGGAAGGGATTACCATTGCCCTTGCCGGCGCACGCAATGCGGCACAGTCGGTCCAGAATGCCAAAGCGGCACAGATTATCATGACCGTTGATGAATTTCGTTTCATCAGCAGCGAAGTGGAAAAACTAAACCTGAGTTAAATAAAAACAGCCGGCTCTATTTGAACCGGCTGAAGCGCAAAACAGAACTGCTATTCTGGTAAAATCAATGTATATCCAAAGTGCGCGTAATATGATCTGCTCCTATTTAAAAAACGATGAAGCAGAATCCAATTTTTCAATGTGCGATAAAGGAACCACAGCCATATAAATAGCAGATTTCCCCTCGTGCGAAGAATAATACGACACCAGTAATTTATCTTTTTCCAGCACAAATCCCGGATAACTGGTATCTCCTCCAGAAGGAAGTGCCAAAATCTTTCTGAGGTTCCCGGAGGTATCGCCAATCAATATACCGGTATAAACTTCTGATTCCATGATCCTGGTGCCAACGATTATTTTATCTCCATAGAAAATAAAATTAGGCCCTCCACTCCCAAAAAAAACAAGGGACGAAAGACCTTC
>CAZHKI010000605.1:1761-2035 GCA_964533365.1 uncultured Maribellus sp.
CCCCCAGTCGATAGGTTAACTTATCAAATTCCCATTGCGTGTAAGGCGCCGGGCTTTGTGCAAGCACGCCCATTTTATCATCTAATTCCCTTCGGATAAGCACAAACATTTTCCCCGACTGATCAAAGCGGATGGTCGCTTCATTTGGGAAACCATCCAACTCAATTTTCGAAACTTTCTCGAAATTCTTCCCGTCGGTGGTTTTTACAAGATACAATGCTGTGGGGCCCTTTCTTTCCTCCGGACCAATCTGGTAATCGATGGCATATCCTGT
>CAZHKI010000606.1:0-2030 GCA_964533365.1 uncultured Maribellus sp.
GCTCATGGTGCAGAGCGGGAACCGTTGTGGTTTGATGTAAAATTGAGACGATATTCAACTATATGTATTTTTTGCTCGATACACTGCCCGTTGTGGTTTGATGTAAAATTGAGACGATATTCAACCAAATCGATCATGAGGAACATCGTAATAGATATTCCTCATGAGTTAGATGGTTGTATTTATAAAATGAGAATAGTGATTATTTTATTCCTTCCAGGTGAATGCATTGCGAACCATTTCCAGGCTTTTGGGAATGGCTGTCAGCGGATCTTCGTTCCCTTCAAATTCCACCGAAACATATCCGCGGTAGTTGTGTTTTTTGAAGATCTCGGCCACCCGGTTATAATCGATGTCGAGGGTGTACCATTTTCCTCCTCCAAAATAGGTTTTAGCCTGGATTAAAAATGTTTTTGGCGCCATCATTTCCAGTTGTTCGTACTGGTTTTCGAGGAAGTTGCCGGTATCGGAAGTAATCTGCAGCCAGGGAGAATCAATGGCATTGACGATGCGCAAAACACCTTCGGCGGTACGTCCAAGTCCCCAGTGGTTTTCGAGTCCCAGCACCACGCCGCATTTTTCGGCTGTGGGCATACACTGGCCAATGGCGTCGATAACCCACGCGAACCCATCATCGTCGGTGTAGCCTTCAAGTACCGGCTCAATTCCTTTGTTGGCCATCAGTTCGTCAAACGAGCCGGAGGTACCCCAGCGGCCGGTGTTCAGCCGCATGGTCGGAATTCCCAGTTGGTAAGCCAGTTCAATCTGATGGATCGTCTTTTGAATTTCCAAATCACGTTTGGCCTGGTCGGGAAAAACAAATCCCTGGTGGGTGGAGAATCCCATCAAATCGAGGCCGGCATGAAAAGCCTGCCGTTTTAGTTTTTGCAGGTAGCTGTTATCTTCCGACTGCATTTGCATCAGCAGGAATTCGATCCCGTCGAATCCCATTTCGGCTGCCTTTTCAATACAATCTTCGATGGGCGAATTCTCTTTGGGTCCGTTAAACTGCCAAAAGGAGTAGGTGGAAACGCCAATTTTATTTCGGCGTAATTTCTTTGGAATGGTTGTTTTTTCATGCGGCTGTGTACACGATGAAAACGCCAGGCTTGCTGCTGCGGCTGAAAGAACTGAATTTTGAAGAAAGGTTCGTCGGGTTGATTTCATAAGTCGTTGGTTTTTATTCGTTTCTTCAAAGATAACTGAAAAAACATAAAAATACCCATGATAAATGGCATTGAAAAAAACACCCGGTTAACAGTTGTAGGATCTGGGCTGGATCAATTATTACTGTTTTTCAGTAATTAGTTTCCGAACCTGATCCTGAATGCATTTTAGCAGGGGCAAATCGAGTTTTTCGGCATAAACCCTGATCATTTCCAGAACTTCGGCGTTGAGGATAATTCCGCATTTGACCGCGTCGAACAACCGGCAGTTGCTGTTGTTTTTGATGGTGTCAATCATGGTTTCAAATTCATTTTCATTCAGTAAACGTTCAACCATCACATATCCCTTGTCTTTTTCCACCTGGTCGATAAACAGGCCGGGAGCAACTTCTTCCAGAATAAAACATTTGTTGATTCGGAGCAGGGCTTCTTTTTCAATTTGTACATTCTTGGCAAATTCAATTCCTTGTTCTTTCATGCATTTTTGGATTTCGGACAGGTGCGTGTAATCGGGGAAGTTTTTAATCCGTATGGCCGGGTACTGGTGGTGTTGAAAACTGACGACCGCCGATGCCAGGTTGATGTTTTGCATGAGGCACGAGTTGCTTTTTTGTGCAACCCGCAGCACTTCTTCCAGGGTGTAGCAACAAGTGGTAAACAGAAACAGCGAGTTGGGACTGGTCGTTTGAGGAACATTACCGTAATAATTGGAATACGGCAAATTGGCTTCGGCAATACAGGTGTTTTCCAACAGGTTCACCTTCAGCGGGATCATCGGTTCTTTTTTGATGATCGATCCGCAAACCCTGATGATTCGATCCTTTTTCATCTGATTGATTTTTTGGTTTTTACGAATACGAAACA
>CAZHKI010000607.1:0-2001 GCA_964533365.1 uncultured Maribellus sp.
GGTCAGCAAAAAGAAATTATCTGCAGTGGCGTACACTCTCAATCGATCAATCCCTCCAAGGTTTCCACGGAAAGTATAACCAACTTAAGCCGACTGCCCCCTAATGTAGGCAGCGTTATAAATCATATGGGTATCAGGGTATGAGTCGTAGCGCCCACCGGCATTACCGGCGCGAACCTGGGCCTGCATTGTTTCCTGATGATCAGGACGCCATCCATTCAAAACTTCGTTCATCATACCGTTTACAAACTGACGGTCGTGAGCAGACTCATGTACAATAGCTTTGTCAACTCCGCCTACAAACATAATGTCGATACTGGCATCGAAATTTTTATAAGTAAATGTGTTGTTAAAGCCACCATAGAAATTCGGATATGAATGACCAATTACATCACCGTCGGTCAGTAACTCAATTTTACCATCATTATTTTTATCCTCAAACTTCAGGTCACCCGGTAATCTTCCGTAACGTGCTGCTTCCACTGCTTCATCTGTGCCCCAGGTCCCCATCCGGTTCAATCCAAAGAATGACCCGATGGGTTCTCCAACCCGGTAAACGCTGGTTCCGTTACCTGCACCGGTATCCGTGTAAATGTCAGCGCCGGTAGGTCCGAGTTCCACAATCTCATTTTTATTGGCTGATAATGTAAACATAGTTTGCCAGGTAAAATTCTTTTTTTGGAAATTGACCGTGTTCACGGTAAACTCGATACCGGTGTTTTTAACCGAGCCATAGTTTACGTAAGCATTACCTGTAGTAGTTGACTGAGGTAATGGAAGATTAAATAACATGTCGGTTGTCAATTTATGATACGCATCCAGGGTAAGGTTGATCCTGTTTTCAAAAAGGCCAAGATCTATCCCGGCATCGTACTGTGTTGTGGTTTCCCATTTCAGGTTATCGTTACCGGTAGAGCCTGGATAAAGGCCTGCACTGTAGCCACCTGCAAATAAAACATTGGCAGGACTAATATACGTTTGTGTAATAAAATTACCAACCTCCTGGTTCCCGGTTTGTCCGCCACTTAAACGCAGTTTAAGGTTCGATACGGTTTCGCTGTTAGCCATAAAACCCTCCTGAGAGATTCTCCATGCAACACCAACCGATGGGAAAAATGCATATTTGTTGTTAGTTCCAAATTTGGATGAACCGTCAATACGCCCGGTTGCCGTTAACATATATTTGCTCAGGTAGCTATAAGTAGCACGGGCAAAATAAGAGTTTAACGCACCCCTGGTATTGCTGGAGCCTACGGTAGGAGGATTGCTGCCTGCACCTAAATTATTCCATTGGTAAAAATTTGAAGAGAATTTGTATGCTTGTGCATTTAAATAGTCATATGTATTTTCAGACCATGAAAGCCCTACCAAACCGGTTACTTGATGATCACCAATTGTTTTGTTATAGTTGAAATAGTTTTCGTTTTGCCAATATTGCCATAACCAATGTTCACCTCTTGCATCAGCAGTACGCCGGCCCTGGTAATCACCGCTATACCATCTGCTCGATTGATTTCGGTTATCGACAGAGAAGTTGGTTCTAAAAGTCAGGTCTGGCGTAATTTGTACATTTAAGTCAATAGCTCCTGTAAATTCGCCTTGCATGTAATATCCTTCATCCTGATCCAGCATAAAAGTTGCTCCCGGCCGGTTTTCACCAACATTAAAGTCCCTGCCAGTAGCAAATCTTCCTGCATAAGTTCCATATATTGCAGGATCATTGGGATACCGGTATGCCGGGAAAATAGCAAAAAATTCCGAGGTATTTCTCATCATATCACTACTCATTCGGTCGTTTTTACTTTTTGCATATGCTATGTTGGCGCTCATTTTAAGCCATTTGGTAAGTTCAGAATCCATGGTCGCCCTGACATTCAACCGGTTGTTGTATGATTCTTTCAGGAGCCCATCCACGTTGTCGCTACCTAACGTTAACGAGTATCTTCCTTTTTCCGTTCCGCCACTCACTTCAACATGGTGTTTATGTGAAAAAGCGGTTCT
>CAZHKI010000608.1:0-1997 GCA_964533365.1 uncultured Maribellus sp.
CAAATTCTTCGACATTGTGATCATCCGTTTTTTTCTTTTCAGATGAAAACTGCCAGCTTCTGATAAAACAGTCCGAACTTTTCCCTCCATAAATAAATGAAAACGGGGGCGTTTTTCCTTTAGCGAAATGTTCGTTTACCCATTTCCGGGTATCCATTTCCGGGTTTGAATCATATTTTGTCTGCTGTCCCCTGGCTGAAAAAGAAAATACGAACAACAGTCCCACATAACACAATGAAATACAACCTGTTTTTATAATTTTTACTTTCTGGATCCCCATATCACTGATATTATATTTGACCTGATTTGTATTATTATTTTTTGAATAAAGACTACAATCCCCGTTACTCTAATTATCGATAAATCTACCTTCCATCACATCTGATTTGATGGTAAAAACCAGTTTGTTATTTTTTATCTGGCAAGGTTGATTTTTGCCATTTATATCGATCTTTACAGAGGAATTATTGAAAGGCAAAACAACCTCGGCTTGTGTTTTTTCTGGAATATCGATTGAAAAAGCCAACCCATTTTCCAGTTTTTCCCATTTTACATGAACCGGCCCAAATTCAGTAACAACTGTACCTTCAGCTTTTTTCAGCTCACCCAGTTGCGGCATGATTTCGATAACTTTCGACGATACCGGCAATTTTTCGGAAACGCCAAGGACTTTTGAACTCAGAAAATAAGCCGGCACAGCCCCCATATTGTGGCACAAATCGCCACCGCCAAAAGCTTCCCATAAAGTCCCAATCACGGTATCCCGCATCATCTTTTCCCACTTATTATGCATAAACTCAAGGGCTTCCGAATCTCTGCCGTCTTTATACATTTCTTCGAATAACCAGAAAGCGGTATATGTATGATCAATTCCCCTGACAGCAAGGTTTATATCGAAAAAATGGTCGGGGATTACACCGTTTTGAGAAACATTTTTGCCCCCGTCATTATAATGGCTAAACAAATAATTTTTCACCTGCTGTTTTCTGCTTTCGGGGACAATGCCACGATTGAGTGCCAGTAAAGCAGCATGCGATGTGGGCATCATTTGTTTACCGGCCGAAAGACCTGATGAGTAAGTTTGTTTGGAAGGTATCCAAAGATGTTTATTAAAATTTTCAGACAGTCCGGCAGCCAGTTTTTCAAATTTTTTCCGTGCATTTGAATTCCCGACAACGGAAGCAAGAAATGCCGCATCGCGGAAAGCTTTATAAACAAAGGCATTCAGTGTGGCGCCTTCGCACCGGGCATACACCAGCGGATTATCAATAAAGGTAAATTCGCGGCCATATACCAACCCGTTTGGAGTAAGATGATCTTCATACCAATTCATTTGCTTTTTCAACGGCTCCCAAAGTTCGCGGACAAAATCCGTGTTCCCGGTGTGTTCATACACATCCCTCAGCGCCTGCACCCAAAGGCAACTGTAATCCTCAATATAACCATGAATATCAAAACGATCGGACGGATGGTGGGCCTTAAACATGCCACTGTCGCTTTGGCTTTGGGCAATATGCCGGAGCATGGAAACGATTAACCCGGCATCGCTGCGCGGAATACTGGTGCTGTCGGCAATAGCAAAAATTGTGCGGCTGAGCGGATACTGAACAACTGCCCCATCTCCCATCCACTCTGATTTTTCTCGCAAAGCACAATCCATATAACCGTCTTCGCAGTTTACTTTCATGGTCAATGCCGAACGTTTCCAAAGGTCATTCAGAAATGGGTCATTACATTCAAAGCTGCCGGTTTCCAGGTAGGGATACCGCCGGTCAATCAAATCAATTTTCTTTAGCCTGACATGGCACGGCGCCCCCGTTTCTCCACGAAGAACACTGATTTTTAAATACCGGAAACCATACGAATCGGTTGGAACAAACTCCTGCTCCCCGCTTTTTGCAGTATAGGAACAGTAAGCGCCATACGTTTCCCCAACCTGCGTGCTGTCGCCGGAATATCCCATTTCAAACCGGATTACAACTCCTTCTTCGGCGTCG
>CAZHKI010000609.1:0-1994 GCA_964533365.1 uncultured Maribellus sp.
ATCGAGGAACAAATCGCGGCGGATATCGGTTTCCGGAATTTTCAGATACAACTCTTTACTAATACATTTCGGATAGGTACGAACAGCGCTGGCGCTGGAATTGTATGCAATATAGGCGAAGTATGAGTAGAAATACAAGGTTTCGTCGGAAGCGCCATAGCTGCTCCAAATCCATTCTTTATTGGGACTAAAAAATCCTGCCTTGTATTCGGAATTGCTCATCAGCGGGTAACCATTTCTGGCGTTAACGGCCATGGTGGCAGCCGTTGGATAATCCTGACGGGTTAACGCGGCACGGGCGTAAATGGCATAGGCAACATTGATGTCGGGATCGTAGTTGTTTGTGCGGGTTTTACCTGACGACTGATAAAGACGAATTGCTTCGTCAAGGTCGCTGTAAACCTGTCCATACGCTTCGGCCAAAGTGGAAAGCGCCTGGTCGCCGGTACTTGGGTCAAGACGCAGTACCAATCCGTCGGTAGCTCCGTTATTCGAGTCTTTCCAGCGGGAACAATAAAGCTGCGACAACATGAAGAAACTGTATGCCCTGAAGGTCAGCGCCTGAGCTTTTACAAACTCTTTTTCTGATTCGAGGCCTTCGGCGTCGTCAATGTAATTGATGATCAGGTTGGCATTCCCAATGATCATGTAATAGTAATACCAGGGATAATAGTCGTAAATACTTGAAATGTTTTCTAAATACTCCAGGTTAATGATAGGAGCCCATCCGGCAAGGTTTACATAAAAATGGTTGCCGGGATAGTTCCCGTAGTACATTTTGATGGTGCCTTCGCCGTTAAAACCCTGTGAACTTAAATACTGACGGGTCATTAACTTGTTGATGCCGTTAATGGCAAGTTTGGCATTGGCCGCTGTCTCAAAAATGGTTGTTGTGGCCGTTTCCGATGTTGGCGCGGTATCGAGGTATTCTTCGGAACATGAAGTGCCAAAGATTAACCCAACCATTACAATCGCGATTATATGAAGCTTATTCATTTCTTAAATATTTATGGTTCTATAATTTAATATTAATTCCTAAGGAGAACACCCGTGCTGTAACAAAAGCATTCTGGTTTAACCCTGAAAATTGTTGCTGCGGGTTCATCCCCTGAAGTTTGGTAAATGTTGCCAGGTTTTCGACTGCAGCAGTCAGAGACAACCCGCTGATGTCCATTACCCGTAACAACTCAGAAGGGAAATTATAACTCAACCCGACGTTTTTCACCACCAGGTATGAAGCATCCAGCAGGAAACGGGAAGATGTGGCATTGCTGTAGGTGCTATACCCATAATTCAGTCCGGGAACAGCGTTCGGGTCAATCCGGTTGGGCGAATTTTCTGTCATGCCAGTAGGAACTCCATCCCAGGAATCGAGTAAATCAACATGAAGTGAGTGAGGAGTAGTTCCAACCGACATCAAGTCTTGATATGAATAATCGAGGGTTTTGCCACCCAGAGAGTAGGTTAACAAAACTGAAAGGTCGAAGTTTTTGTAACTTAACGAAGTTGAAGCGCTTCCAAATAAATCAGGAATGGCGCTGCCGCTCCAGTCTTTTCTTGAATAGGTGGCATTAGTCGTATAGTAATCCGTACCAATCTGAACAACATGTTCAGCGGGAATTGCCGTTTTACCTTCAACGGCTTCGCCGGCATAATACTTCTCAAAATCAGGTGAATAAAGGCTGCGGCCGGTCATTTGGTCAACACCTACATACTGGTACATCCAGAAATCGTAGATGCCGTGTCCTTCCATGTATTTTTTTGTTCCGCTCACAATCCCGTTTTCGCGGTTCTGTTCAGGTAACGTTACAATTTTGTTTTTTAGTTTGGTAAAATTCAGACCTACGTTCCATCTCCAGTCTTCGCTTTTAACAACGTCAACATCGAAAATGAACTCCAACCCTCGGTTGGAAACCGAACCAAGGTTTTGGGTAATGGTAGCTTCGGCATCTGAAGTTGAAGTAGCACCAGCTGACAGGGGCAGGTAAACGTCG
>CAZHKI010000610.1:0-1993 GCA_964533365.1 uncultured Maribellus sp.
CGCCTGTTTGAAAAACAATTTCAAGCTTTCACATCACACCTTGTATATCTACGGCGAAAACATCCGGTAACCAGGTTTTGAATCCGATTTTACCATTATATAAAATCCTTTCCTGCGAGAGGATTTTTTTATGCCTCCGAAGAAAAATATTTGTATTTTAGGTGCATGGAAAATCAGCCGTGAAAATGGATCAGAAGCGATCGGGTTTTCACGGTTTCGTTTGTAAAATAAAATCAAATCGGTAATGAAAGTAGATGTTTTGCTGGGCCTTCAATGGGGCGACGAAGGAAAAGGAAAAGTGGTGGACGTATTAACGCCGCAATACGATGTTATTTCCCGTTTTCAGGGAGGGCCCAATGCCGGCCACACGCTCGAATTCAACAACATCAAACAGGTATTGCACACCATCCCGTCGGGAATCTTCAGGAAAAACAAAATCAATATCATTGGCAATGGCGTGGTTATCGATCCCATTGTTTTCAAAAAGGAAATTGAATCGCTGAAAAAAATCGGGTTCGACATCAGCGACAACCTTTTTATCTCGAAAAAAGCACACCTAATCCTCCCTACCCACCGCCTTCTCGACGCCGCGTCGGAACAGCAAAAAGGTGAAACAAAAATCGGATCGACCCTAAAAGGAATTGGACCGACTTATAAAGACAAAATCGGACGTGAAGGATTGCGCGTAGGCGATTTACTCCACCATTTCGAAGAAAAATACAAAGCAAGAATAGAAAGTCACAAACTGATGCTAAAGGAATTTTTCAAATACGATTATGAAAAAATCCTGGAGGACTGTGAAAAAGAGTGGTTCGAAGGAGTTGAAGTTCTGAAATCGTTTGGTATTGTTGACAGTGAACATATGATCAACCAGTTACTGCAGGAAGGAAAATCAGTACTGGCCGAAGGTGCGCAGGGTACCATGCTCGATATCGATTTTGGTTCGTACCCGTTTGTTACCAGTTCGAATACCATTTGCGCCGGCGCCTGCACCGGACTGGGAGTGGCGCCTTCCAAAATCGGGAATGTGTATGGAATCATGAAAGCTTACTGCACCCGGGTTGGCATGGGGCCTTTCCCCACCGAATTGTTCGACGAAACCGGAGCAAAACTCCGCGAAGCCGGCCACGAATACGGCTCAACCACCGGCAGACCGCGCCGTTGCGGCTGGCTCGACCTGGTTGCCCTGAAATACTCGGCAATGCTCAACGGCGTTACCGAACTGATTATGATGAAAGCCGATGTGCTCGATCAGTTTGAAACCATTAACATTTGCGTGGGCTACGAAATCGACGGCGAAGTGGTGGAACATTTTCCCTACGAACTGACCGGAGATGTAAAACCCATCTATGTGGAACTTCCCGGCTGGCAAACCGATTTAACAAAAATCAAACATCAAAACGAATTCCCCGAAGAACTGAACAATTACATCACTTTCATCGAGGAAGAAATGGGAATCCCGGTTACCATCGCTTCGGTGGGCCCCAACCGTGAACAAACCATAATGCTCGACAAAGATTAACCTGTTTATTATCTATAACCCAATAAAACCTGCTGTAATCCGGCAGGTTTTCTTTTGCCTGCTCTTCACACATTTTACCATTCCTTTCCTGTTTTTTATAGTGAAAAATTCATCCCGTCTTTAAAATCTGACGTCTGCCACTTCAAAAATTCCGACTAACCCCCGATTTCGAAATACCGAACAGCATATCAGCAATCGTGAACCCTAATGGTTTAAAAAACCTGCTTTTCCTTTATTTGATCAGTATTTATTCCCATTTCCAAAAAATCTGACTCATTTCTTTCCAAAATGCTTACCAAGCACCACCTGAAAACACCCAAACTGATTCGATTTTCTTTACACCCTTCAGTCTTTTAAAACCTGATTTTTCAGGAATATCCCCTCTGCATATCAGCAATCAAAATCCACATAAACCGCTAATCCACAGCTACTTTTGAATCAAGGGTTTGTAAAAGATAAAAAAATGAAAGG
>CAZHKI010000611.1:0-1992 GCA_964533365.1 uncultured Maribellus sp.
TATTTCTGGAGGACTCGAAAATTGCCTTTGACAAAAAACACCGGAAAACCATAAATTTCAATATTTCGAGGTACGATGAGGCCGTTCAGCGGGGAAAACTTCGTTACCAAAATTTGGATTTGGCCAAAGATAGGGCTTCGTACATCAAAAGCAAAGTGGTTGCCAATCTGGCCAGTTACCTCGAAGAGTTTGAAAAAAATGCACAGGCCAACGGCATTCAGGTGGTTTGGGCCCGAAACAGTGACGAGGCAATCCGCGAAATCATTACGATTGTTAACGAAAATCAGGCCCGGTTACTGGTAAAAAGCAAATCAATGATTTCGGAGGAAATTGAAATGAACCATCATCTGGAAGCAGCCGGTGTTGAACCGGTTGAAACCGATTTGGGTGAATTTATTGTTCAGGTTGCCGGTGAAAAACCTTACCACATTTTAACGCCGGCCATGCATAAATCGAAAGAAGATGTGGCGCAATTATTCAACGAAAAATTCCATACCCCGCCCCACTCCACCCCCCAGGAATTAACCCTGTTTGTCCGCAAAAAACTTCGCGAAAAATTTACTTCTGCCGAAATTGGCGTTACCGGGGCCAACTTTTTAATTGCCGATATTGGAGGCATTGCATTAACCGAAAATGAAGGAAACGGCTTCATGTCCGTGTCGTTTCCAAAAGTTCACATTGCAATTGCCGGGATTGAGAAATTGTTGCCATCGGTGAACGATTTACCGTTATTTTTACCATTACTTTCCACGCTGGGAACTGGCCAGCAGGTTACAGTTTACAATTCGCTGTTAACCGGGCCCCGAAAAGCCGGTGAAACTAACGGGCCTGAAAAAATGTTCGTCGTTTTACTCGATAACCGGCGCTCGGAAATTGCCCTTGAAAAAGAACACCAGGAAGCTTTAAAATGCATCCGTTGCGGCGCTTGTCTGAATGCCTGCCCCATTTATAAAAACGTGGGCGGCTATACTTACAATACCACCTACAGCGGCCCCATCGGCTCAGTGATTTCTCCTTTTTTCGAAGGTTTTGACCAACTGGGCCATTTAAGTTTTGCCTGTACGGTTTGCAGAGCCTGCACCGAAGTATGCCCCGTTAAAATTCCGCTTCATCATTTGCTGCTACTGAACCGCAGGAAATATGTGGCTGAAAATTATGACTCCTGGAGTTGGAATGCCGGAATGAAAGCATTTGAATTTGCTTTTAAAAAACGAAAACGGCTGGATGCCGTTAACGGATTTTTGAAAAATAAACTCGTCAAAATCAACCCCGGTATTTTAGGAAAAGAAAAAGAGTTTCCCATCTTCGCACAACATTCATATAGTAAAATAAGAAAGTCAAATTTAAAATAGTTGCCATGTTATCAAATACTTGTAAATACGCACTCAGGGCATTGATTTATCTCGGGAAATTTTCGGAACAGGGGAAAAGAATTGGTATTAAAAAGATTTCAGAAGATTTAGGCCTTTCTTCTCCTTTTCTGGGGAAAATTTTACAAAATCTGGTCAAACAAAAGTTGCTGGTTTCAACTAAAGGGCCTAACGGGGGTTTTGCCTTGGGAAAAAAGCCGGGCGAAATTACCTTGTGGGATATCGTGGTAAAGGTGGATGGCGAGGAATTTTTTACCAATTGCCTCATTAGCCTTGAGCCTTGCAAAGTTCACGATCCATCGAAACCTTTGTGTGCGGTTCACGCGCAATACGATAAGCTGAGAACCGAAATCAGCAATTTTTACAAGGAAACCACCCTCGAAATTATCAGTGAAGACATTGACAAGTTCGAGAATTTGGTGAAACTTTAAAACAGTTTTTCCCATTTCCGGCCCGAAACAAGGAAATGGTAAACAAGGATGGAAGCAGCAATTCCGGTTGTGTTGGCCAGAAAATCGGCAAGGTTACTGCTGCGCGAAACGGTGAGTGTCCGTTGCAGTGTTTCGAGCAGTGCCCCCAAAATAATTGCTGTTACCGGAGCCCAGATAAAATATCGGGTCCG
>CAZHKI010000612.1:0-1989 GCA_964533365.1 uncultured Maribellus sp.
TTCAGGGTTGACTTTCAATACATTTTTCAGTAACTTTCATTAAAAAAGGCCATGAAAAAGTATTATTATCTTGTCCTGACCCCTGAATCGATCATTGCCTCGCATCTTGAACCATTCGACTTTGGGCACTACCTGTCGGTGGGTACCAAAAAACAGATTCACGGACAAAATATCTTTTTTGAGATTGATCCGGGAAGAATGAAAAACCTGCCGGAAGAATACATCGAAAAACATTTGGTGCCCTACCCCAACGGCGAACCCAAACGTTCGGTGTTTTGTTCCATTTACCGGGCGCTGGAATCAACTCCATTATCCGCGTTAAAGAATCTCTATCTTTCCACCGACGATGGTAAAGTACTGGAACTGGTTTCATCGGAATTTGAGGAAATTGAATCAGACGAGATTCATCTGTACCAGCAGTTCAATCCGATAACCACCCGCGTAGCCAGTAAACTGTTGCCCCACGAATTCATCCAGTTTCTTACCGATCCGAAAAAACCCGTGAATGCGCCAAAAATCTGTTTTGCAGAACTCTTGCTGAACGAGTTGGCACTCAATCCCAATGCACCACTCAACAGTCTTCCCTATCCTAATCCCGACCACTTGCGCGATTGTCTGGTAAAGCTTCACGAAACCAGCGGAAGGCTTACCAAAACCGTGCTGCGGTTTATGCCCGGCGACTTAAACTACCGGACCATAAAAACCGGCTTCTTTATTGGAGAAAAAAAGCAGTACCTCTTCTACCCGTTTCCTTCAGTTACCGATTTGGAAACTACCCATTACAGTTGGTGGAGATCGGCATTGACCCGGCATTTCTAACCGATAAACCATTCCGAAGCGATCGGACATTTTGTGATCGCTTCGGATAAAAAAATAAATGAGTCATTATAAAAATGAGACCATCGGGATTTCAAAAAAATTCAGCTTCAATTTAATGCAACAACCGGCGTTTTTCTTTTTTTTCCATTTCCAACCCGCGAATTTCCAGAGGATGAATGACCTGATAACGGCTGGATGATGTGAGCATTTCAACTATTCCGTCGCCCAAAACAAAACGGGGAATAACAAACAACAAATCGTCGGAATCGAGGATGTGATGATAAATCATCAGTATAAGCCCGGTTGCACCGGGAGCCACTTCGCCCAGTTTTTGACCGGCAAACACTTTTTTGCCGGGAACCAGAAAATTGTTTTTATCGGTTACATTCCGGTAACAAATCAACGTTCCGTCGGGCTGAAGCAATGTGACAGTTTGTGGCCATGTCTGATACCCGTTTAACGGTTCACCGGAACGGACAGGCCCGGTAACTTCCACCACTATTCCATTCCGTGACGCAAAAACCTCCTGCCCGGGTTCTGCCATAAAACCAGTGGCCAGCCAGCCTTTTGGTTCAGCAGCCCCCATAAATCCCGAAATATTTTTTACATCGAAAGCTGCAACTTCGGTGCCCGGTTCAAAAGGAAGAAGATATGGAAAATCAAGGTTTACTTTGGCCACCGGATTCGAACGATACGATCGGATTCGGTAATTGAAACGGGGCGGGCCGGCATCGAAATCGCGCTGCAGGGTAAACAACGAATTAAACCCGGGAACCACCATTTTAACATACGGAAGTGGTTCATCGAACGTGGTATTTTCCAGATCAGCAAAATCAATCTGGATAAACTGCGGGACCGCGGTATTGTTGTAGGCAATAAAGTCAACGTCGCCAACATTATTATAGTTCGCCTGTACTTCAACCGATTGCCCAAAAACGTCAGCCACCAGAAGAAGTAGAAGAAGAATAAATAAAAATCCGGGTTTAAGCATCATACATTTATAAATCTGCAAAAATGATTTTCTTTTCAAAAGTAAAAATAAAATAACTTGGGGATAACCTGTTTTTTCGTTTATATTGGGATATGTATTCAAAAGAAGAAGCAAAAAATTTAAGCATACGGTTTTGGGAGCTTTTTGGGAAACGGTGCGAGGTTCATCCCCTTTTGTGC
>CAZHKI010000613.1:0-1980 GCA_964533365.1 uncultured Maribellus sp.
AAGACTTACTGGTGAACGGAATTATCAGCGGGACGGGCAGTGTGATGGTTTTTCTGCCTAACATCCTTATTCTTTTCTTCTTTATCTCGCTGCTCGAAGGTACCGGATACATGGCACGGGCAGCTTTTATCATGGATAAAATCATGCACCGTTTCGGGCTGCACGGACGATCGTTTATCCCGCTAATCATGGGATTTGGCTGTAATGTGCCGGCCATTCTGGCCACCCGATCCATGCGGAACCGCGGCGACCGGATACTGACCATGCTCATCATCCCGTTTATGTCGTGCAGTGCACGGCTGCCGGTATATATCCTCATCATCTCGGCATTTTTCAGCAAATATCAAACCTTGTACCTGACAGGAATTTACGCAGCGGGAATTTTCATTGCCTTCGTAACGGCACAAATCCTGAATAAAACAGTATTCAGAAACAAGGAAACCCCGTTTGTAATGGAGCTTCCCACCTACCGGTTTCCCACTTTACGAAACATTGTCTATCACATGTGGGATAAAACCCAGCACTATCTCCGGAAAATCGGGACGATTATCCTTGTTGGCGTGGTGATCATCTGGGCGCTGGAATATTTTCCGCGCAATACGGTAAAATCGGCACAATACGAAACCGAACTGGAGCACCTCCGTTCAAACCTGCAACTCCCGGAGGCCGAAAAAGAAGAGTTGATAAACGGCATTCAACAGGAACAGGAAAACGACCAACTGACCAACTCATACCTTGGGCGGCTTGGGAAAGTTATCCAGCCGGTAGTGCAACCTTTGGGCTTCGACTGGAAAATGAGCATCAGTCTGCTGGCAGGGTTACCTGCCAAGGAAATAGTGGTCAGTACCATGGGCGTTTTGTACCAAGGTGGAGAAAACACGACCAACCTTCAGAAAAAAATTCAGTCCGAAGTGCATGAAAGCGGAAAGCTGAAAGGAGAAAAAGTATTTACCGGGCCTGCAGCACTGGCATTTCTGATTTTTATCCTCATCTATTTCCCATGTATCGGGGTGGTGGCAACCATTAAAAACGAATCTGGCTCGTGGAAATGGGCAGCATTTACCGTTTTTTACACCACTTCGCTCGCGTGGATTGCTGCTTTTGTGGTTTACAACGTTGGAAATTTAATGATGTAGCCGATGTGGCAGGAAATCATTACATACCTGATTATAGCGGGTGCCGTGGTTGTGGCTGTTCTAAAATCCAGAAAAAAATTCCGGAAAAAGAAACGGCAGACTGTCAATTACAAAAATGCGGTCATTAACACAAACCACAATTGTTCTGATTGTCCGGCGGAATGTATTCTTCGCGATACAGTAGCTCCGCATCAGTCAAACAACGGAGATACCGTCTGTAGTCAAACGGAGAAAAAATCAGATGGTTTTTAGGTTTCGGATGGTTTCAGCCGGATTATCCGATTGAAAAACAAAACTTCCGGCAACCAGCACATTTGCCCCTGCATCGAAAAGCCGTTTCCCGGTATCGTAATTTACCCCGCCGTCAACTTCAATCAAACATTCCGGATTTTGTTTATCGATCAAAGCCCTTAGTTGAGCTACTTTTTTATAGGTATTTTCAATGAATTTTTGTCCGCCAAAGCCGGGATTTACCGACATGAGCAGAACCATATCAAGGTCACCAATGATATTTTCGAGGGCTACCACCGACGTATGCGGGTTCAGGCAAACACTGGCTTTTACCCCTGCTTTTTTTATTTGCTGAATAGTACGGTGCAGGTGCGCACAGGCTTCGTAGTGTACCGTAAGAATGGAAGCCCCGGCTTCTGCAAATGGGTTGATAAAATGGTCGGGATTGACAATCATCAAATGAACATCCAGTGGTTTTTGAGCAATTCGGTTAACATGTTCAATTAAGGGGAGCCCAAATGAAATATTGGGGACAAAAACCCCGTCCATTACATCGAAATGAATATAATCGGCATCGCTTTGATTGATCATTTCGATATCTTTTTCAAGACAG
>CAZHKI010000614.1:0-1969 GCA_964533365.1 uncultured Maribellus sp.
CATTGAAAAGCGGAACTGTAAAACCGTACCGCAAATTTTTGAAGAGGAAGGAGAAGCCGAATTCCGTCTCAAGGAACGAAAAGCGCTGGAAGAACTTTCAGAATTTACCGACATTGTAATTGCCACAGGCGGTGGTGCCCCATGTTTTTTCGACAACATTGATTTGATGAACCGTTCAGGGAAAACCGTCTTCCTGAACATCCCCCTCGAAATTCTGGCCGACCGGCTGCTGAAATCGAAAACCGAACGCCCGCTGATCAAAGGAAAATCAAAAGAGGAACTGATCGCTTTTATCGATGAAACCCTGAAAAAAAGAAACGAATTTTACCGGCAGGCGCATTTCCAGATTACCCAACCCGATATCGATCTGGATTTGCTGATGAAATTGATTTCCTGATTTTCCATCGTGATATACGACAAAAAAAAACGGATTCCCCTGTATTCAGCAGAATCCGTTTTCTTCATTTTGATATTACCAACTACAAAGCAAAATCAGCAACAACTTACGATTAATAGATACAGCAACGCAGCAATGCCACAACCAGCTACAGGGCCCAAAACCGGCACCCACGCATAGCTCCAGTCGTTATTGTCTTTATTTTTCATTGGCAGCAACGTATGAACAATCCGCGGGCCCAGATCCCTGGCCGGATTGATGGCATAACCGGTTGTTCCGCCAAGACTCAAACCGACGGCAAAAACCACCAGCGCTACCGGCAACGCCCCCAAAGAACCCATTCCTGCCTTATGGCTGCCCAGGCTTACATAATCCAACTGGGGAAGTGCAATAAACAGCACGGCAAAAACCAGCACAAACGTACCAGCCATTTCAGAAAAAAAGTTGTTTTTGTAATCGCGAATGGCTGGAGCGGTGCAAAAACAAGCTTTTTTCGTACCTGAAGTTACCGTAATATCGAAATGATTTTTAAAGAAAATATAAACAGTAAAAGCGCCAGTCATGGCGCCGGCTATTTGCGCAACAATAAAAGGAACAACATCCCCCCATTCGAATAATCCACTAAAGGCCAGTCCAAGCGTAACCGCCGGATTGAGGTGTGCCCCGCTGATATCGGCTGTTGCCAGAACGGCCACGAATACGGCCATTGCCCACCCCATGGTAATTACAATCCACCCGGCGCCGTGGCTGTGGGTTTTATCAAGGTTTACGTTGGCTACCACACCGTTCCCCAAAAGGATCAGGATGAAAGTGCCCAGAAATTCTCCAAAATATTCCATCATAACTTTTAAAATTTATTAGTCAATAAAATAGTTGTTTGCCACATTTTCGTAATTGTGTATTTGCTGGATTTGCCATTTTTCGTCCCGGCTAAGTTCTTTAGCCATCAGGCGGGCCACTTCCGGGGCAATCCGGATGCTTTCGCGGGCATCGAGGAATAGCGCGCGGGTGCGGCGTGCCAGTACATCTTCCACGGTACGGGCCATTTCATTTCTCACGGCCCAGGCCACCTGAGCCTTCCGTATCTGAAGCTTTTCGCTTAGAAACCCTGAAAAATCAGGCTCGTCATTGCCCAGCGATAAAATATCTTCCTTGTCAATACCATAAGGAGCCAGCAGATCGGAAGAGGGATCAATATCAGTCCGGAAACCATGGACCGGAAGATGTTTGGTAATGCATTCCCGTTCCGGAAAACCGCCCAGCATGATGGCTTTATCAATGGCGTCTTCAGCCATTTTCCGGTAGGTTGTCCATTTTCCGCCGATGATGGTAATCAGTCCCGAAACAGAAATCAGGATTTTATGACTGCGGGAAATTTCCCTGGTCGCTTTTTTCTCATCTTTGGGTTTTGCCAGTGGCCTGAGCCCGGCAAAAACACTTAAAATATCTTTTCGAGTTGGGTTTTTCACTAAATACTGGCCCGCTGTTTCCAGTACAAAATCAATTTCCGACTCAAGGGCTACAGGTTCCAGCGAATGGCTGTCAATCAGTGTATCGGTTGTGCCAACCACT
>CAZHKI010000615.1:0-1960 GCA_964533365.1 uncultured Maribellus sp.
ACATTGTTTAATTGTTTTCATGGCTTTGAGGCAGCTTGTAGAAGCTGCCTTTTTTTTGTTACCCACCAAGGCCGGGAACTGGATGAACAAGGTAAATCTGACAATATGTTCCTTTTACCTTATCTTCTCCAAATAGAGTTTCCTGATTTGTGAAAGATAATCCAAATCGTTTTTATCGGAACGGATACGCACCACTTCATAAAGTTTGCCATCGCGGTAAAACGACCCCCGGGCTGCATCAAACTCATGACCTTCCCAGTTGTATTTCACATCCATCGAGACTTTTACAAATGCTTCTTTATGCAGGTATTTTGGAATCTCGACATAACCAAAACTGGTAGACGAAGTTTCCACATAAACTCCCTCGCCCAACTTTTTCAGTTCAATAAACTTTACAATCTTTACTTCGGCTTCCAGCTTCCCTTTCAGTTTTTTGTTCATCAAAAACTGAATACCACGGCTGATATAGGCTTCTTGTATTTTCGCCAAAAGATCGAGTTCCGGAAGGTGCCGGAGGCGAATCACGTTTAAAAATTCAGATCCAATGCGCAAATAACCTTTCCCCGCATCAAAGTTCCATTTGTATTCTCTTTCAATATCCTGCGTGGCCCTGATGATTTCCTCCAGCGGATACTGCTTGTCTAAAACCAGGTAGAGGTAAACCGGTCTCACATTCAGGGGCGATTCATGATAATAACCAGGGAAAGGGTTTAGCGAATCGAAAACCAGACTGCCGGGTAATACTTTATCTTCGATAGCTACAATAGTGTCGGTTTTGGTAAGGTTGCTGAATACTTCCATTTTTTTATTTTCTTTCATTTTTATTCATTTTCATTGGTTTCATTTTATTCAATCAGGGTTCAAAAAATCTAAAAAACAAACAACTGTTATTGGTATCTTTGAGCTTTATTTTATATAAACGAATGACCTTGAAAGTAGTTCAACTGAGCCGCATTGGAAATGTAACTTTTTCGCGCAACCGGCGATCAAAAAACATTAAAATCAGCGTAAAACCCGACAAAACAGTACTCGTGTCCTATCCTTTTTTTGTTTCAACGCGCGAAGTAGCCGCCTTTGTTGAAAAAAATGAAACGTGGATAAAACAACAGCAACAAAAATTTGATTCACAAAAAAACAATATTGAAGAAGGAATGGTCTTCGCAACCAAACAACACTCCATTCATGTCAAAAGCGGAGAAAAAAACAAAATCGAAAAAACGGGAAAACAGCTACATCTGTATTTGAAAAATTTCAACTCACCAGACAGCAAACTGTTTACCGAACATGTTGTTACGCAGGTTTACCGTTACGAGGCCAAAACGATCCTTCCGCCAAGAATAACAGAACTGGCTGAAAAATATGGATTTCAGTTCAACAAGGTTACCATTCGCGACAACCGCCGAAACTGGGGCAGTTGCTCATCGAAAAACAACATCAGCCTGAATTTGCAAATGATGAAACTACCCGACGAACTCATCGATTACATTTTACTTCACGAACTGGTGCATACCAAAATTAAAAACCATGGCGAAGAATTTTGGAAAATGCTGAACTTAATAACCGGAAACCGTGCCCGGGAACTGGCCAAACAAGTGAAAAAATTTTCGACATACGCTATCTAAAAAAAACCTATAGGAAGATAAAAATATGAATTGGCATCAACTGCTTTCGACAAAACGCCTGGGAATGGAAGAATGGGAAATACCAGGGAAAAAGGAAGATCGCTCACAATTTCAGCGCGATTACGACCGGATTATTTTCTCATCGCCATTCCGGAGAATGCAAAACAAAACCCAGGTATTTCCATTGCCTGAACATATATTTGTACACAACCGGCTGACCCACAGCCTTGAAGTAGCCAGTGTCGGCCGATCGCTCGGAAACCTGCTGGCAGAAAAACTGGCCCCGGAATTTCCTGAAAATCCTCTCATTTCAGAAATAGGTACCATTGTATCGACGG
>CAZHKI010000616.1:0-1958 GCA_964533365.1 uncultured Maribellus sp.
TGATGTACCAAACTTCCGGCGATCAGCGCTTTTTCGATCGCGTAAATTATATCGTCGATGAACTCTACGAATGCCAGCAGGCCGACGGTGACGGTTATATCGGTGCATTTCCCTACGGGAAAAGAATCCTGGAAGAAGAAGTGGCCAAAGGAAATATCCGCGCCCAGGGTTTCGATTTGAATGGAATCTGGGTTCCCTATTACACACAGCACAAAGTGATGGCCGGCCTGTTTGATGCATACGATTTATGTGGAAACCAGAAAGCGATGGAAATCAACAAACGCTTTGCCGACTGGCTTTACACGGTTGTTTCGGGCTTGAATGAGGAACAAATTCAAAAAATGCTGCACTGCGAACATGGCGGAATCAACGAGTCACTGGCCGAACTGTATGCCAAAACCGGCGACGAAAAATACCTGGGCATGTCCCGCATTTTTCATCACAAAGCCATTCTCGACCCGCTGGCCGAAGGAGTTGATATCCTTTCCGGTAAACATGGTAACACGCAAATTCCGAAACTGGTTGGGCTGGCCCGCCGCTACGAACTGACCGGCGATACGACCGACCGGAAGACGGCCGAATTTTTCTGGAAAACCGTTGTCAACCACCATTCGTATGTTACCGGTGGCCATGGAAACCACGAATATTTCGGCCCGGCCGACTCGCTCCGAAACCGGTTGAGCAACGAAACCACCGAAACCTGCAATGTTTACAACATGCTTAAACTTTCGCAACATCTTTTTCAGTGGGAAGCCACAGCTGAAGTGGCCGATTTTTATGAAAGAGCGCTTTTCAATCAAATCCTGTCATCACAACATCCCGAAACGGGTCATGTTATCTACAATCTTTCGCTGGAAATGGGCGGCCACAAGGAGTACCAGGATCCCGAAGGATTTACCTGCTGCGTGGGTACAGGAATGGAAAATCATTCGAAATACGGGCGGAACATTTTTTTCCACAACAACGATGAATTGTTTGTAAACCAGTTTATTGCGGCGGAACTGACCTGGAACGAAAAGGGGTTGAAAATTCGTCAGGAAACAGCTTTTCCCGATGAACAAGGCACGAAACTTACATTTTCATGTGAAACACCAGTTCCGCTGGCATTAAAAATCCGTTATCCGCGCTGGGCCGAAAACGGAATGGAAATGAAAGTGAATGGCCGGCCGTTCCGGATTAAAGAAAAACCGGGAAGTTTTGTGACGATCGATCGGAAATGGAAAAACGGCGATGTAGTGGAAGTGAGCTTCCCGTTTTCGCTTCGGCTGGAAACCATGCCCGATGATTCGAACCGTGTGGCTGTATTTTATGGCCCGGTGGTTTTGGCCGGCGATCTCGGTGCTGAAAACGATTCGAACCGCTACGATCCATTGTTTGTGCCGGTGATTATGACCGAAAATCGCGATCCGAACCAGTGGCTGAAACCGGTGTCCGGGAAAACGAACACTTTTATCACCCAAAATACAGGCCGTCCGCGCGACGTGGAGTTCAAGCCGTTTTTTGCCACCCACAACCGCAGCTATTCGGTGTATTTCGATAGGTTTACCGAACAGGGCTGGGAAGAACATCAGAAAGAATACCTGAGGAAACTGGAGGCTAAAAAGCAACTGGAAGCGGCGACCATCGATTTTTTCCAGCCGGGAGAAATGCAGCCCGAGCGTGACCACAACTTCAGGGATTTAAAGACGTGGGTGGGCGAAAATAAAAACCGCAAATTCCGCGAAGTCGATCGCGGCGGCTGGTTTTCCTGCGAAATGAAGGTTGACCCCGCCAGTCCGGTTGATTTGGTGGTGGAATACTGGGGCGGGTACACCGGAAGTAAAACATTTGATATTCTGGTAAACGACACCAAAATTGCCACTGAAAATATTTCCAATAAAAAACCGGGTGAATTTATTGATGTTACCTACGAAATTCCGCAAAACCTGCTGACCGGAAAATCAAAAATCACGGTGAAG
>CAZHKI010000617.1:0-1949 GCA_964533365.1 uncultured Maribellus sp.
GCCGGAATTCATTCAGGAGACTCGGCCTGCGTAATCCCGCCGGTCATTCTTTCCGAAAAACACATTGAAACCATTAAGGATTATACCCGCCGGATTGCTATCGAAATGAAGGTCGTCGGGCTGATGAACATCCAGTATGCCATATACGAAGATGTGGTTTACATTCTCGAAGCGAACCCGAGGGCATCGCGTACTGTGCCGCTGGTTTCGAAAGTGTGCGATGTATCGATGGCCAAAATAGCCACTCAAATCCTGCTGGGGCACAAACTGTCGGAATTCAATCTGAAACACAGAACCATCCGGCACTTTGGGGTGAAAGAAGCTGTGTTCCCATTTAATATGTTCCCGAATGTCGATCCGCTGCTCGGGCCTGAAATGCGATCAACCGGCGAAGTACTCGGAATGGCGTCATCGTATGGTATGGCTTTTTTCAAATCGCAGGAAGCCACACAAACTTCACTGCCGGTTAACGGCACCGTACTGATTACCATTGCCGACCGCGACAAACACAAAATTCTGGAAACAGCCCGCAATTTCGTCCAGATGAAATTTAAGATTGTGGCAACAACCGGGACACAACAGTTTCTCAAGGAAAACGGGATTGAAGCCGAATCCATACTAAAAGTTCACGAAGGCCGGCCCAACATTGTGGATGCCATTAAAAACGGCGACATCCAACTGGTAATTAACACCCCGGCCGGGAAGCAGAGCGAATACGACGACTCGTACATTCGCAAAACTTCCATCAAATTCAAAATCCCTTATATCACAACCACATCGGCTGCACTGGCCTCGTCAAAAGGGATAAAGGATCGGCAAAATGGACAGTACCATGTAAAATCGCTTCAGGAATACCATTCCGAAATTGAAGATTAAACAAGAAAATTGTATTAGCATATGAAAGGGAAGCGGCATCATTTCCCTTTTTTCATTCAAAAAGCTGTTTGATATTGTTCTTCCTTAACATTAGGCGGATTCGTGAATAAATTCATGTTATTGCATAAAAGAAATACTAACTTTGGCGGTCGGTTTTGAAAACCCAGAATAAATGCAAATATTTGAATTTGACACAGTTATAATAGGCAGCGGGTTAGCAGGACTCACTGCTGCATACCATTCAGCAAAGTATGGTAATGTTGCCATTGTAACCAAATCGCAGCTTGACACCAGTAATTCGTATTACGCCCAGGGTGGAATTGCAGCAGCCATTGCGGACGACGATTCACCGGAATTACACCTGAACGACACCATCGTTGCCGGTCGCGGACTTTGCGACACCGACGCCGTGGATGTATTGGTAAACGAAGGGAAAAATCGTGTACTCGAACTGATTGAAATGGGAATGCCCTTTGATAAAAAAAACGGGAAATTTGTATTAGGCCTCGAAGGTGGTCACAGCAAACGCCGGATTCTCCATGCCGGCGGTGATGCCACCGGGAAAGAGCTGACCTGTTTTATGCTCGGTAAGGTGAAAGAAGAAAAGGCAGTGAGCGTTTTCGAATATACCGCAGTGGTCAAATTACTTCAAGAAAATGATTGTGTATTAGGTGTCCAGGGATATAATTTTGCCACCGGTAAAAACATCATTTTCAAATCAAAAGCAGTTATTCTTGCAACAGGAGGGCTTTCACGGATTTTTACCCGATCAACCAATCCGCATACAGCTACTGGCGACGGGATAGCCATGGCATATGATGCCGGGGCAAAAGTTTCCGATTTGGAATTCATCCAGTTCCACCCGTCGGCATTGTATATTCCGGGCGAAGAAGCTTACCTGATTAGCGAGGCCGTGCGCGGTGAAGGCGCCTGGCTGCTGAACAAAAACGGGGAACGCTTCATGACAAAAGCTCACGAACTGGCTGAGCTGGCTCCCCGAGATGTAGTCGCATACAACATTTTTAAAGAGATTCAGAAAAACCAGTCAGAATTTGTTTATCTCTCGCTGAAAC
>CAZHKI010000618.1:0-1946 GCA_964533365.1 uncultured Maribellus sp.
TGAATGGTTCAATCCCACCCAACTGGATTGTCGGCAGTGGGCAAAAGTTTGTAAAGAGGCCGGGATGAAGGGGATCATCCTCACCGCCAAGCACCACGATGGTTTTTGCCTCTGGCCTTCGGAATACACCGAACATTCGGTAAAAAATTCACCCTGGAAAGATGGGAAAGGCGATGTGGTCCGCGAATTGTCAGAGGCCTGCAAAGAATACGGATTAAAAATGGGGATTTATCTTTCGCCCTGGGACCGCAACCACGCTGATTACGGGAACCCGGAGTATATCACGTATTTTCGCAACCAGTTGCGTGAATTGCTCACCAATTACGGTGAAATTTACGAAGTATGGTTCGATGGCGCCAACGGCGGAACAGGTTATTACGGCGGCGCCAACGAAGAGCGCCGTATCGACCGCGAAACCTATTACGACTGGGAAAATACCCGGCAAATTGTTCGCGAACTGCAACCCATGGCCTGTATGTTCAGCGATGCCGGCCCCGATATTCGCTGGGTTGGCAACGAGTCGGGCTGGGCTGGCGAAACCAACTGGTGTCCTTTAAAAAGAGACGAATTTGCCCCCGGGGTGGTTTCCGATTTGAAATATCTTCAACAGGGACAGGAAGACGGGACCCACTGGGTGCCTGCCGAAGTTGACGTTTCCATTCGCCCGGGATGGTATTATCATCCTTCCGAAGATCATAAGGTGAAAACCCTGCCGCAACTCCTCGATATTTATTATCATTCCATCGGGAGAAATGCATCTTTCCTGCTGAATTTTCCGGTTGATACACGAGGTTTGATTCATGAAAAAGATGTGGAACAGGTTTTGAAGCTTGCCGAAGCCGTGAAAGCCGATTTTGCTGTGAATCTCGCTCAGGGAAAAAAAGCTGAAGCAAGTAATGTCCGTGGGAATTCAAAAAAATACAAAGCCGGAAATGTTACTGACGGTAACCCTGAAACTTACTGGACAACAGACGATCAGGTAACTGAAGCCTCGGTAACCATTGATTTGGGAATGGAAACTGAATTTAACCGTTTTCTTGTACAGGAATATATTCCGTTGGGGCAACGGGTAAAATCGTTTACACTGGAAGTATTTACGGGAGGGGAATGGAAGGAAATCGAACGGCAAACCACCATCGGCAGGAAACGGATTTTACGCTTCCCGAATGTTACAGCATCAAAAGTCAGGCTGAATATTACCGGGTCCAAAGCTTGCCCTGTCATTTCGAATGTAGAAGTTTACAAAGCGCCCAAAGTTTTGGTTGAACCTGAAGTCAGTCGCGACAAAAACGGTCTGGTTTCCATTAAAACTTTCGATTCGGGGCTTGATATATATTATACTATTAATAATAGTGAACCTACCACTTCGTCGGAAAAGTATTCCGGGCCGTTTCTTTTGGATAACAAATCTGACATGAAAGTGATTGCTGTCGATCCGGAAACGGGAGAACAAAGCCAGGTTGTTTCGGTTTCTTTTGATATTTCAAAAGAAAAATGGCAGTTGACCGGTGAAACGGGAAAACTGGATGTTGCGAATTCCATTTTCGACGGTAACCCAAATTCTGCACTTACAGTGCAACAAAAACTTCCGGTTGATTTTGTTATTGATTTGGGCGAACCGGTGAACCTGAAAGGATTCCGTTATCTGCCCGGTCAGAGAGGCAATACCCCGGGACTCATATTCGATTATGAAATTTATGTCAGCCCCGACGGGAAAAGTTGGGGTGCGCCTGTTTCAAAAGGTGAGTTTTCCAATATTAAAAACAGCCCGGTTATGCAGGAAAAATTGTTTGAAACGGTTCGCGGGCAATTTGTCCGGTTCAGGGCGCTTTCCACTGCCGATGACAGCGGCAGGGTAAGTGTTGCCGAATTTGATATTATTTCAGAATAAGATTTTTACGTTTAACCAAAATTTCATAAAATGAAACCTACATGACAATTTTTTG
>CAZHKI010000619.1:0-1938 GCA_964533365.1 uncultured Maribellus sp.
AGCGGCTGGCGCATCACTTCAAGCACGGCGCGTTTAAACTCGGGAAGTTCATCCAGAAAAAGCACGCCGTTGTGGGCCAGTGAAATTTCGCCCGGCTGCGGGTAATTTCCCCCGCCCACGAGCGCCACATCTGAAATGGTATGGTGCGGACTTCGAAATGGCCGCTGGGTCATCAGCGAAGTTTCCTTGTCGATTTTCCCGGCCACTGAATGTATTTTGGTGGTTTCCAGCGCTTCTTTCAGCGTAAACGGAGGCAGGATCGTCGGAATCCGTTTTGCCAGCATGGTTTTCCCGGAACCGGGAGGCCCCACCAGAATGATGTTGTGGCTTCCCGCAGCGGCAATTTCGAGGGCGCGTTTTACATTTTCCTGCCCTTTCACGTCGGAAAAGTCGAGCGGATTGTTGTTCACGCGGGCGTAAAATTCGGCGCGCGTGTCAACCACAACCGGTTCCAAATCCATTTCGCCATTCAAAAAGCCAACCACTTCCTTAATATTTTCCACGCCATACACTTTCAGTTTATCGACAACCGCCGCTTCGCGGACATTTTGCCGGGGCAGGATAAACCCTTCAAAACCTTCGGCCCGCGCGTTGATAGCAATGGGCAAAGCGCCTTTGATGGGTTGCAAAGTCCCGTCGAGCGACAGTTCGCCCATGAGTACATATTTATCGAGTTTCCCGGTATCCACCTGGTTTGAAGCAGCCAGGATTCCCGCAGCGAGCGGCAAATCGTAGGCCGAACCTTCCTTGCGGATATCGGCAGGCGCCATATTGATGATGATTTTGTACTTCGGCCATTTGAAACCATTCAGCCGCAAAGCCGATTCAATCCGCTGCTGACTCTCTTTCACCGCGCTGTCGGGCAGCCCCACCAGCATAAATTTAATTCCGGTTGTTACATCCACTTCAATGGTTATGGTTGTTGCATCGATTCCGAAAACTGCGCTTCCGAAGGTTTTTACCAACATACGATACGGGGAATAATGTTAAGTCTTAAAAATAAGGAAATTAAACGAAAAGAAAAAAGGAAAAGCAAAGTGAATTCACCGGGGGTTTTCAACCAAAAACCGCGATTTTTTTGGCAGAAATTAAAACAACCGTTTTCTTTTAATCAGAAATGACAGCAACACCTGTTGAAAATCTTTGTTGATATCGGCTTCGGCCAGATCAATCTGGTACTGGCCACATTTTACTTTTAAATCATCGAAATAGGAATTTACGATGGAAACATAGTGCTGCTTCATCTCCCAAGGATTGATTTTAATCACCTGCCCGCTTTCGAGGTCCACAAATTTGTGGGGACGGTTGCTGAATTTAAATTCGCGCTCGTGTTCATGGTCGGTCACATGAAACAGGATTACCTCGTGTTTGTTGTAGCGCAAATGCTGCAGGGCCGAAAAAAGTTCATCGGTTTTGCGGTTGTCGAGCATATCGCTGAAAATGATGACCAGCGAACGTTTGTGGATGTTTTCGGCAATCTGGTGAAGGACTTCGGTGGTGTTTGTATTTTTTCGGAGATGTGCATTTTCAGGCTTAATCAATTCCGACAATTTCCCATACATCAGTTCGGCATTCACCGACGAAATACGGGGGGTTGTATGAAATTCAATTTCATCGGAAAAAAGGGTAAGCCCAACGGCATCGCGCTGTTTCCGGAGCAGGTAAATGAGCGCCGCGCTGGTGTAAACCGAAAAGGCCAGTTTATTGCGTAAATGTTTTGTTCCTTTAAAATAGGGGAAAAGCATGGAAGAGGAAGTATCGATAACCAGTTGGCAACGCAGGTTGGTTTCTTCCTCGTATTGTTTCACAAAAAGTTTATCGGTGCGGGCAAACAGTTTCCAGTCGATATGTTTGGTTGATTCGCCCTGGTTGTAGAGCCGGTGTTCGGCAAATTCGACCGAGAAACCATGAAACGGGCTGCGGTGCAATCCGGTAATA
>CAZHKI010000620.1:0-1445 GCA_964533365.1 uncultured Maribellus sp.
TGCAACTGGAAGGTTGGATGCTTGACGATAATTTCTTCGCTGAAGATGAACCAAAAAGCACGAACGACCAAAACCGCGTCAGCAGTTCAAAAGATAATTCGCAGTTTATCATCTGGAATAACAACAAATACGGGAACAGGGCCATCATTATTGTCAACGACAGGGATAATCAACTGGAACTGGAACCCTGGTTATTCGACAGTAAAATATGGAATAAATAAGGGAAAATCAGGAGAATTTATCAGGCCGGCTGCAAAGCCGGCTTTTTTTATGTAACAGGATATTCGTTATGAACATCGGTGAGTACTTCGCAGCCGGTTTCAGTAACCAAAAGGGTATGTTCAAATTGCGCTGACAACCGGTTGTCAACGGTGCGGGCGGTCCAGCCGTCGTTTTTGTCCACACGGGTGGATGCTTTTCCTTCGTTAATCATCGGTTCGATGGTAAATGTCATGCCGGGTTTCATTTTCGGCCCGGTATTCCGGCGCGAGGTGTGGTCAACCTGCGGCTCTTCGTGAAAGTTGACGCCAACTCCGTGTCCGCAAAATTCATAAACCACGCTGAACCCTTTTGCCCGTGCGTAACGGTTGATGACAAAACCAATATTTCCGAAATAATTACCCGGCATCACCTGCTGAATTCCCAGGTCGAGGCAGTGTTTGGTTGCTTCGATTAGTTTTTCGGCAACCGGTGAAACCGTTCCCACGGTAAACATCCGCGAGGTGTCGCCATAATATCCGTCGAGAATAGTCGTGACATCAATATTCAAAATATCGCCTTCTTTTAATACGGTTTTTTCGGAAGGGATGCCATGACAAACCACTTCGTTGAGCGAAATACACGACGATTTGGGGTAACCGTTGTAACCTTTCGTGGCAGGTATGGCGCCGTGCGAAATCATGAATTCTTCAATTTTATCGTCGATAAAACCGGTGGAAACACCGGCTTTTACAAACTGTCCGGCAAAGTCGAGCGTTTGTGCGGCCAATCGGCTGCTTTTTCTGATTCCTTCAATTTGTTCCGGAGTTTTAATGATGATTGCACCCATACCTGTTGTTAAATTTTGTGCAAAATTGGCTATTTCCAATTGCATTTCAAAACCGAACAATAATTTTGCAGAAAAGTTTAACGGGAAAGCCGGGTATAATTTTTCACTATTGAGGATTTCAACCTTCCGGCGATCGATTTATTACAATAATGAAACACATTAATAATCTTTCAACAAAGTCATATTTTATCAACCGGTTTGGGAAGTTGTCCACTTCGTTTATGTTTTACCAAATGCAGGATATTGCATGGGAACATGCTAATTTACTGGGTTTTGGTTACGACACACTGAAGAAGGAGCAGCAGTTTTGGGTGCTTTCACGGTTGCTGGTAAAAATTGGCCGCCGTCCGGTTTGGGCCGAAAATTTCACACTCGAAACCTGGTCGCGGGGCACCGA
>CAZHKI010000620.1:1455-1936 GCA_964533365.1 uncultured Maribellus sp.
CTACCGTGATTTTAATTTTGTGGACGATGCCGGGGAAAACATCATTCAGGCAACCAGCAGTTGGCTGGTACTCAACGCCGATACCAAACGGATTGTACGCTTGTCTGATTTTAACGACTTTCCGAAATACGAAGAGAGCGTTTTTGGCGAGAATGCAGGAAAAGTAAAATCGCCCGAAAGCGATGCCGAACTCCGGTTTACCCCGGTGCGGTTTAACGAAATCGACATCAACCAGCATTTTAACAGCGGGCGCTATATTGAGCGGATCATCGACAGTTTCAGTTTTGAATTTCACGAAAAATATGAACTGGCCGAGTTTGAAATTAATTTTCTGAAAGAAGGAATGCCCACCGACCGCCTGGCTGTAAAAAAGCAGGAAACAAGCCTAAACAACCATCTTTGCAGCGTGTTGCGCGAAAGCGACGGTGTAGAACTCATCCGGGCACGGTTAGTGTGGCGCGATCGCCGGTAATTTCAAGGA
>CAZHKI010000621.1:0-1928 GCA_964533365.1 uncultured Maribellus sp.
ATTTACTCATAATTAATTTCCTCCTACATTTTTACCTTTGGGTTCAGCTTCTGATATTCTCGATGGGTAGTATTCCTGGATAGCTTTCTTTTGGTCTTCTTCCAACTGGTCGAAAGATTTTCCAAATTTTTGCTTTGCCAAATCTTCCCTTAATTCATTAATGGCAGCAACCAACTCGTTTTGAACAGCGAGGTACGTCCCATATCGGGTATCTAAGTCATTTCGTAAAGAGATTACCCCCTTGGTTACCATAACTTCACCGAAGAAAGGTATTTCTTTGGGTTCTTTTTCAGGCAGATAATCCAAATCGTATGGATTGGCCATAAACTCTTTAGCTCTTTCACGAAGATCGTCGATATTGGCATATTCATTTTCCACCAACAGGTCGTTATTCCGGTTAACCAAAACCACAAAAACGTTTCGTTCGTTAATTTGTGGCTGATCGTCCAGGTTTGTTTGATCAACCCATTGTGGAAGCCTTCTTTCCAGACCGCTGTCAACATCCATCGTGGTTGTTACCAGGAAAAAGATAAGCAGCATAAAAGCAATGTCTGCCAATGATGCTGACGGTACGTCAGGTGTTTTTTTAGCCATAATTTAATTTTCCTGTGTTTTTCCCACGATTTATATTACTTAAACAAACGGGTGACTGAAGAAAAAGCAATGGATAAGATTGCTACTCCGATCAGGATGTATGTTGCATACAAACCTGTATCAACCATTTTTGAAACTTGTGCTGTGAGTGTTCCGTCGTTTATAAACTTGTCAACTCCAACAAACTGAGGAATGGAGTCAGAAGCAAACACATAGGAAATTCCAGCAACGATTGCAAACAGAATGAGGGTAATTACTCCTCTTTTTGCGGCTTTTTTATCAGTAATCATGTGCATTAAACCTGAAATTACTGCCACACCGGCAGCAAAAGCCACAAGGATGTAAGCCCAAATCAGGTTGGAGTTGATCCAACCGCCCATTACCGGGTCTGCGTCATTATCACTGATGTTTACCATCAGGGATACAACAAGAACCGTAGAAATAATGAGCAGGACCCACAAAATAATGGTAACAATTTTTCCTGATTTACTCATGGGTTTTCTTATTTTTTCATGTTATGTTTCACCAGCAAGTCTAACATGGAGATGGAAGCATCTTCCATGTTGTTGACAATACCGTCAATTTTGGCTACACAATAGTTGTAGAAAATCTGAAGGATGATAGCAACAATAAGACCGGTTACAGTTGTGATCAAAGCTACTTTAATACCACCGGCTACAAGGGCGGGAGAAATATCACCAGCAACTTCAATAGCATCGAATGCACCAATCATCCCGATAACGGTTCCCATGAACCCGAGCATAGGGGCAAGAGCAATAAAAAGGGCAATCCAGCTTAATCCTTTTTCGAGTAACCCAGCCTGTACCCCACCGTAAGAAATAATTGATTTTTCAACAACTTCGATTCCGTGATCGGCTCTGTCAAGTCCCTGGAAGAAAATGCTGGCAACTGGTCCCCTGGTGTTCCGGCACACATCTTTTGCTGCTTCAATACCGCCATTTTCCAGAGCTTCTTCGACATTTGCCAAAAGTTTTTTTGTATTGCTGGTGGCAAGGTTCAAATAAAGAACCCTTTCAATGGAAAATGCCAGCCCTAAAATCAGGGTAATCAAAATAGAGGTCATAAAACCAGGGCCCCCTTCAATAAATTTTTGTTTAATCTGGCTGTGAACCGATTTGCCTTCTTCAGCCACTGCTGCGGCTGCTTCCTGCTGATCAACAGCTAAATCCACCTGTTGGGTAGCGGCTGGTTCCTGTGTGGCTGCCTGATCCTGAGCAACCACTGCGCTTGATGCCGCAAAGATGAGCATCCCAAAAACTGCTATTAACGCGAATAGTCTTTTCATAATTAATTTGAATTTTTAATTAATAATC
>CAZHKI010000622.1:0-1927 GCA_964533365.1 uncultured Maribellus sp.
GTAATGTGGATAAGTCCGTCAACACCGCCAAGATCCATGAATACGCCATACGAGGTAACGTTTTTAACCGTACCTTCCAAAACCTGGCCTTTTTCAAGTTTGCCAATAATATCTTTTTTCTGTTGTTCGAGTTCTGCTTCAATGAGCGCTTTGTGCGAAACAACAACGTTCCGATATTCGTGATTGATTTTCACTACTTTGAATTCCATGGTTTTTCCCACGAATACATCGTAGTCGCGAATTGGTTTCACATCAATTTGCGAACCGGGAAGGAAGGCTTCGATGCCAAATACATCGACAATCATACCACCTTTTGTGCGGCATTTAATGTAACCTTTAATGATTTCATCTCTTTCGAGCGATTCGTTTACACGATCCCACGAACGGGTGGCGCGGGCTTTTTTGTGCGAAAGGATCATTTGTCCTTTTTTGTCTTCCAAGCTTTCGATGTAAACATCCACTTTGTCGCCAACTTTCAGTTCCGGATTGTAACGGAATTCGTTCAAGCTGACAATACCATCAGATTTGTACCCGATATCAACAACCACTTCGCGTTTGTTCAGCGAAATAACGGTTCCTTCCAAAACCTCTTTTTCTGAAACGGTGTTCAGCGTGTTGTTGTACATGTTTTCCAGGTTGTTCCTGTCTTTCTGGGAATAGGCATCTTTCCCTACTTCAAGGCTGGCCCAGTCAAATTCTTCTTCTGCACTTGCTTTTTTGGGAGCTTGTTTCTTTTCAGTAACCACTTCGGGTTTTTCTTCGGCAACAGCTTCGGCAACAACGGCTTCAGCTTTAGTTTCTTCCGAAACATTTTTTACTTCCTGAACTTCAGCTTCATTTACTTCCGGTTCCGGATTGTTTTTTTTCTCTTCTGTCATGTAATTCTAATTCAATTAATAAGTTAGACATTATTTTGTATAAAATCGCGCGCAAAAATATAACTAAATTCACTGATTTCAAAGGTTTTCAGATTTTTATTACTAAAGAACTGCTTTTTTTAACACCTGAAAAACCAAAACCCGCAGAATGTAGTGCCGGCAGATGAAAAATGGTTGCGGACACTGTTTCTTTTATTAATTTTGAATTGATTTTTATGATGGCAAACAGATCACATCTGATAAATAAAATGCAATCAGGGATGAAAAACAATATCAACCAGGCTCAATAAAAAAAGTGAAAATAATGAAAGGAATTATACTTGCCGGTGGCGCCGGCACCCGGCTATACCCGATCACCCGGTCGATTTCGAAACAAATTATCCCGGTTTACGACAAACCCATGATTTATTATCCGCTGTCGGTTTTAATGCTGGCCGGAATCCGTGAAATACTCATCATTTCAACCCCTGCCGACATCGGGTTGTACGAACACCTTTTTGGCGACGGCTCCCAGTTGGGATTAAAAATAGCCTATAAAATTCAGCCATCGCCCGACGGATTGGCGCAGGCATTTATCCTGGGCGACGAATTTATCGGCAGCGACAATGTTTGCATGATCCTGGGCGACAATATTTTTTACGGCTACAATTTTCGCCATATTCTTGAAGAAGCCGCATCAATCGAAGACGGAGCAGTGGTATTCGGGTATTATGTGAACGATCCCGAACGGTATGGGGTGGTGGAATTCAACGAAACCGGCAAAGTCATCAGCATCGAGGAAAAACCCGAACACCCAAAATCAAACTACGCTGTGACCGGCCTCTATTTTTACTCAAACGACGTGGTGAAAAAAGCAAAAAACCTGAAGCCATCGAAACGTGGCGAGCTTGAAATTACCGATCTAAACCGCGTATATCTTGAGGAAAAACGGCTGAATGTCAAACTATTGGGACGAGGATTCGCCTGGCTCGACACCGGAACCCACGACAGCCTGCTGCAGGCTTCCAATTTTATTGCCACCATCGAACAACGGCAGGGATTAAAAGTTT
>CAZHKI010000623.1:0-1925 GCA_964533365.1 uncultured Maribellus sp.
CCAGACGTTCAAACTGTTCTTTCTGCTCTTTGGTGAAACGGTTTGAAGTTGACTTAAAAAGGCTGACGTATCCACCGGCTGTCGGAATTTGAACTTCAAATTCGGTAACAGTGTATTTGAAATCGAAGTCAAAATCTTCCAGTACTGCCATTACACCGTCCTGTATGCGGAAGACTTCCTTACGGATAGGTCCACCTGACTGGCCGTTCACCTGTGCAACCGGATCGGGAACGCGTTTTACCCTCCAGTCGGAAGTGCCGACAAGCCTGCGGGTTCCGCCGATGTTGGCATATACCGATACTTTGGTTCTTCGTCCCTGTTCATCCAGTTCCGTGGGTTCAATCACAAACGAATCGCCCGATTTGGTTACTTTTCCATTTGTCATTTCCACCACCAGGTTTTCTTTTGGAATTCCCCCTCCCCCAATATCAAACGGGTTTTTTATTCCCCGGTAGAATACATTCATTCGGGTGGCCGACATGGTTACGCTAGGTTTAGTCACCTGGTATTTTTGTTCAAACTTGTAATTCTGGATAATACCGGCTGGTGTTTTGTATTTAATCAAACCTCCCCAGCTAAATTCACCCACATTTTCGGCCCTTACCCGAAACGTGGCCTTTCCGTCTTTTACTTCAACCGACCGGTTGTTGATGATAATTTCGGGTTGTTGTGTTGTATCTTCGGCTGCCAAGAAAACATCAGCCACATATTCATCGCCCTGCAGAACAATAGTGGAATTGGGGATAACCCGTGCACCCAGTTTGTTGAACTTGAAAGAACCGGCATCAATTTGGGCATATAAATAATTGATCAAGTTGGCTTCCGAATTTTTTACATCAATTTGCATTTTCGACAACAGGGTTAAAACAGCCATGAGCGGTTTATTTTCAAAATGTTGAACTTCCCAAGTTTTTCTTTCGCCACCTTCTTTCAAATTCACGGGGGGATCTTCGGTATCAAGTTCTTGTAGAATATTATGCTTTAATTCCGTATCATCGTCGGTAAGCAACGATATGAGGCTCTCCTTGTATTCAACAATTTTTGCTTTCAATTCTTCGGCCCTTTTTTGGGTCAGCATCATTTCCGAAGGAGTATTTAAGTCGTCTTCTTTCGAAATCATAAGTGTATCGCCACTTTCAGTAATATAAAAAGGCCTGCTCGAGTTAAAAGGAACATCTTTCCCTACGAGTTTACATCCTGAACTTCTGACCAGTTCTTCTTTCAACTGCGAAATGTACGAAAACAGGGTATTGGTTTTTTCCCTGACTCTGTCGGCATTTGTTTTCCATTCTCCTACTTTTGCCGGGTTTTCGATAAAAGCTTGTTCGAACGAAGAATAAACCTGGGCATTTTTCATGTCCACAGCTTTCAGCGTTTGGTTCAGGCTTGAGTCGACTACACGAAAAGCCTCCAATACCTCGGCTGCAACGTTTAATGCAAGCATTGCCGTGAGGACAATGTACATCATGTTTATCATTTTTTGCCGCGGGGTTTCCGGGCAATTTTTTGCACCCATAGTGTTATTGCTTCAAAATTCTACTTCCGGTAGCTCATTGCACCCAACATATTTCCATAAATGGTATTCAGGGCTTCCAGGTTTTTATTTAACTGTTCAGCGTTTTCCTTATATTTTTTCAGTTCATTGACCGAAGAAACCAGCATTTCATTCATTTGGCCCAGTTCTTCACTAAATTTTTGGCTGGCTTCGAACTGAAGTTTGGAACCTTTTAACTGTGATTCGAAATTATCGTTCAGCGCTCCTATATTCCGGTTCAATTTTTCCATACTGCCGGCATACTGTTTGGTGTTTTCGCCTATTGTGTTCAATCCGCTTGAAATGGAACCAGAGGCCGCGTCGAACGACTGGTGTAGTTTTTGTGTGGTTTCTGCAAGTTTTGCTGAAAACTCTTCACCGTTTTTATGTA
>CAZHKI010000624.1:0-1921 GCA_964533365.1 uncultured Maribellus sp.
CTTTTTAGTTTTTACTGCAAGCATAAGTCCCATACCGCTTACTGATTCTATGCCTTTTGCGCCTTCGAGGTTGACAGTGATTTGAAAACCCTTTTGCTGGGTGCAGGCAAAAATGAACAAGCCTGCTGCAAAAATCAAATACTTTTTCATCCTTTTCCTTTTTATTATTTTTTTGCCGAAGATAATCAATCCTTCAGAAATCTGATAGAATTCCGAAACAACTTATTATTACCCGGTTAAGAACCGATTTGTTCTTTTCTCATTTTTTTGAACACGGGTACAATATTCCTACCTGCCAGTTTTATCCCGAAACAACCAATCCGGATCTGTCCTGAAATTTCGTCAAACTCTGCCGATTTTGAACAAAATTCACCGATTCTTGTCATTTCATTTAAAAGCGTACCTTTGCGCGCTGTAATAACTCTCCCTGCGAAGTATCTGCCAAATATTTTTACCCGGGAACAAAAATGAATTTTAAGAATGAGATTTGAAGAATTAAATATTATCGAGCCCATTTTAAAGGCTCTGAAAGAACAGGAATATGCCGAACCCACCACAATTCAGGAAAAAGCCATTCCTGTGATACTCAACGGGAGCGATGTGCTGGGAAGCGCACAAACCGGGACCGGAAAAACGGCGGCTTTTGCCATTCCCATCCTGCAACACTTGTACAACCAACGAATGGCGAGCCACAAACCCCGAAAAATCAGTGCGCTGATTATCACGCCTACCCGCGAACTGGCCATTCAAATTGCCGAAAGTTTTACCGACTACGGGAAATACACCGGAATCAAAAACGCCGTGATTTATGGCGGTGTAAAACAAGGAGCGCAAACCAATGCCATCCGCAACGGGATTGATGTACTGGTGGCCACACCGGGCCGGTTGCTCGATTTGATGGATCAGGGATTTGTAAGGTTAACCGACGTTGAATATTTTGTACTTGACGAAGCCGACCGGATGCTCGACATGGGTTTCATCCATGATATCCGGAAAATCATTTCGAAACTGCCTGCAAAACGGCAGTCATTGTTTTTTTCGGCCACCATGCCTAAAACTATCGTGGAATTGTCGCGAAAAATACTGGTCAATCCCCGGAAAATTGAGGCGACCCCAACGGCAACCACAGCCGAAACCGTTCAGCAGTATTTATATTACACCAACAAATCGACCAAAAAAGAGTTGCTGAACCATATTCTGGAAGATTCGGAAATTTCGCAGGTTTTACTGTTTTCGAAAACCAAACACGGCGCCGACAAAATTGCCCGAAATCTGAAAAATCAAAAGATAAAAGCTGCAGCTATTCACGGCGACAAAGGCCAGAATCAGCGTCAAAAAGTTTTGCAGCAATTCAAGGACGGCGAAATCAGGGTGCTGGTGGCTACCGATATTGCGGCCCGAGGTATTGATATCGACAAGCTGAAATACGTGATCAATTATGATATCCCCAACATTTCAGAAACCTATGTTCACCGGATTGGCCGTGCTGGCCGCGCCGGGGAAGAAGGAATCTCTATCTCGTTTTGTGAGCCCGAAGAGAACGGTTATATCAAAGACATCGAAAAACTAATCAACCAGAAAATAAAGTTGGTTCACCAAAATCCGTTTCCACAAACCGACAAACCCATGACTTCAAGCGAAAAGGCGGAATGGGAAAAAGAAAAAATTAAACGGAGGAAAGAATTTTTTGCTTCCCGCAGCCAAAACGCACAAAGGACAGGTGCGTTCAATTTTCAGCGGCAACGACGATAAGAATTCATCAAAACAACAACTCTGAAACAACAAAGCCGGCAGATTTCTGCCGGCTTTGTTGCCTGTTACCAGATTCATTGAGCCGGATTAATATCAATCCCCTGCAAATGAACGGCTTTTACAGCCCTTCCCGAAGGGTCGGCATTGTTTTGGAAGGAAGCGTCCCAAG
>CAZHKI010000625.1:0-1918 GCA_964533365.1 uncultured Maribellus sp.
AATAAAAGGAAAAGCAGAAACCCGAAACGGATTTCTGCTTTTCTTTTCTGCTTTCAACTGCAGATTACACCATCGGGTGTTTTTTGAAAATCTCTTCCGATTTCATCAGAATTTCAACGTACTGGGCACGCTGGTAGGTGTAG
Organism: uncultured Maribellus sp.; assembly: GCA_964533365.1. Classification (GTDB taxonomy): domain Bacteria; phylum Bacteroidota; class Bacteroidia; order Bacteroidales; family Prolixibacteraceae; genus Draconibacterium. Next base: position 144 of record CAZHKI010000625.1, read on the forward strand.
GGATCTTTCATGTTTTTCCGTGAAAGTTTTCCACGGAAATCGTCCAGCGATTGGTAACCTTTGTCAACCATCCAGCGATTTATGCCTTCCAGGATTTCAGTGATTACCGAAAATTTATTTTTGTAAACTGTGCTCACCATCTGTACCGCATCGGCACCGGCGAGAATCATGCGGATGACATCTTTGGCTTCGTAAATGCCACGGCTTGCACAAATACTGCCGTCGAGGTTCCCATACAGAAGCCCGGCAAAACGCAGGGCCATCATTCGGTCTTTTGGATTGCTCAGTTCCCATGGATAGTGGTATTCTTCGTTATCAACATCAATATCGGGTTGAAAGAAACGGTTAAACAACACGTAGGCATCGGCGCCAGCCTCGTCAATTTTCTTAATAAAATTGAGAGGATTGGTATAATACAGGCTAATTTTCACGCTAACCGGAATATTGACGGCCTGCTTCACAGCTTTGACAATCTGCACCTGTTTATCTTCAATAGTCTGACCGGGAACTTCAAAATACCCGGGAACGGCGAACAGGTTTAGTTCCAGTCCGTCAACGCCGGTTTTTTCAAGTTCTTTGGCATACTCCACCCAGGTAGGTTCGTAAATGGCATTCAGGCTGGCAAAAACCGGGACACTAACACTTTTTTTCAGTTTTTTCAACTGGTATAAGTGTTCTTCCGGTCCGGCATGTTCCAGGTCGGGAAAAAGCCTGGTCATTTCGGCATTCCGGTTTTCATACTCCGAAAGTTCCTCATCGAGTTGCAGATTTTCGAGCTGAATTTGCTCTTCGAAAAGCGAACGGTAAACAATTGCACCAATTCCGGCTTCTTCAATTTGTTTTATGGCATCGGGTTTTGTGACCAGGTTACTGGCTCCAAGGATGAGCGGGTTTTTCAGTTTAATTCCCATGTAGGTTGTTGATAAATCTGCCATAATCTTTGATTTTTATTGATTCAATTCATAACTGATAATAGTAACTGAAATATAATTATTTTGTTCAGAAATGAAGTCAATTTTTAGCATAAGCAGAAATAAAAAAACCATTCGCCAACCGACGAATGGTTTTCACCTGCAAAATACATGATATTTTACAATAAACTTAATGTTACAGTTAAACCGGCCATAACAACCGAAACCATGGTCATCAGTTTAATGAGAATATTCAGCGACGGGCCCGAAGTGTCTTTAAACGGATCGCCAACGGTATCGCCAACAACGCCGGCTTTATGAGCATCGCTGCCTTTACCGCCGTAGTTCCCTTTTTCGATGAACTTTTTGGCATTGTCCCAGGCTCCACCGGCATTATTCATAAATACGGCCAGGGTAAACCCTGCCGTTAAACCGCCGGCCAAAAGACCGATAACCCCGGCAACTCCCATCACAGCACCAACAAGTACAGGAACAATAATGGCCACCAGTGATGGTAGTAACATTTCCCGTTGAGCACCCCGGGTTGAAATTTCAACACATTTGGCATATTCCGGAACAGCTTTCCCTTCAAGAATACCTTTGATTTCGCGGAACTGACGACGAACTTCTTCTACCATAGCGCCGGCAGCACGGCCAACAGCCTTCATAGTCATTGCGCTGAAAACAAACGCCATCATCGATCCCAGGAAAATTCCACCCAGGAAATAAGGGTTAAACAGGGTAATATCGTATGCATAAGTAAAGTCTTTTACCGATGCAGTTGATATTTTAACAACTTTCATCCCTTCAGCAACGGCCGGGGCCACATCGTTATAGAATATGTATTCGCCTTTGGTTACAAAA
>CAZHKI010000626.1:0-1918 GCA_964533365.1 uncultured Maribellus sp.
TTCAGAACCAGATTTAAACAATACCGGTTTTCCCTCCACCTGGACAAGTTCTTTAATATTTTCAAGTAACAGCTTCATTATGAACAGTTTTTTTAATCAGTAATTAAAAGTTACGAAAATGAATTGATTTTTTCTTTTTATTCCATTCAAAAAATCAAAATGAAAAAATAAATCCGACTTCAAACCAAAAACATCGTTATCCGTTTTCAAAATAGAAAAAAAACCGAAGCAACATTCAATGATTTATTATTTTCGGGAAATTTAAAATCAGGATATGCTGAAAAAGGTACCACACACGTATGTCATCATTTTTTTTCTGATTGTATTATGCGCCATTCTCACCTGGATAATTCCCGGCGGCGAATTTGAAAGAGAACGGGTGATGGTGAACGGAGTGGAACGGGAAGTCATTAAAAACCAGTCATTTCATTATGTGGAAAATAACTGGCAGACGTGGCAGGTTTTTTCATCGTTTTTCGACGGGTTTGTAAACACAGCTCCAATCATTGCCTTTATCCTGATGATAGGCGGCGCTTTCTGGATATTGAATGAAAGCAAATCCATCGATATCGGCATATACTCGTTTCTAATGATTTCAAGGAAATGGGAAAAATCGAAATTTCTGAACAGACTGGGGGTGAACAACATCATATTGTCTGGTATAATGTTGATTTTTAGTTTATTCGGGGCGGTTTTCGGGATGAGCGAAGAAACCATTGCATTTACCATCATTTTTGTTCCGCTGGCCATTTCCATGGGATACGATTCCATCGTGGGGGTTTCGCTTTGTTTTGTGGCAGCGGCGCTGGGTTTTGCCGGCGCTTTTCTGAATCCTTTTACTGTGGGTATTGCACAGGGATTATCAAACATCCCGCTGTTTTCGGGCATCGAATACCGCGTTTTCATGTGGCTGATTATCAATATTACCGGGTTTGTTTTTATTTTAAGATATGCCGTAAAAATTCACAAGAATCCTAAAAAATCGCCGGTTTACAACGATGACGAATACTGGCGTACCCGGCACGGCGAAACCAGCACCGGATTCGAACATTTTGTTCCCCGGGCAGCCTGGTTATCGTTCATCTTTTTAGCAATTGCACTTTTTTTGTTTTCCATTTATTTTCCGGTTACCCACCTGAAACTGGGGAACAGTTCCCTCCATTTTCCAGCGCTTCCGGTTTCAACGTTTCTGTTTATCATTTCCGGATTCATTTCATTGCAAAAAACAGTTCACTACTACATTCTGAGCCTGCTTACTTTTACCATTGTATTTTTGATTATCGGGGTAACAGGCTATAACTGGTATGTAATGGAAATTGCCACGCTTTTCCTTGCATTGGGTATTTTTTCGGGTTTTGCTGCCGGAAATTCACCTAACCAGTTAACCCGTTTGTTTATTGATGGAGCGAAAGACATTTTACCGGCGGCAATGGTTGTGGGACTGGCAGGCGGAATTGTCGTCATCCTTAACGACGGTAAAATTATTGACACCATATTGTATTATTTGTCTCAAACCATGGAAGATTTGGGGAAGGTGGGATCCATTTCGGTAATGTACCTGATTCAAACCTTCCTGAATATTTTTATTCCCAGCGGATCAGGAAAAGCCGCGCTCACCATGCCTATGATGTCGCAATTTTCCGATTTAATCGGGATTTCGCGTCAGGCCACCGTGGTGGCATTCCAATTGGGCGATGGATTTACCAACATGATAACACCCACTTCCGGGGTTTTGATTGGCGTTTTGGGTGTGGCCCGTATCCCTTATGAGAAATGGTTCAAATGGATCGCTCCGCTAATCGTCATCCTTACCATCATTGGATTCCTGCTTTTACTGCCAACGGTTTTACTGGAGCTAAATGGATTTTAAAAACAAAAAGACCTGCTCCTTTTTCAGAAACAGGTCCTTCTCTTTTAT
>CAZHKI010000627.1:0-1900 GCA_964533365.1 uncultured Maribellus sp.
GTGCGGTCCAAACCGGTCGAATGCGGCTTTGTCGAGTTCTTCCTGATGGTCGGGGTGAGCAATCGAGATGATTAATTTAGCGCGGTCCTGCAGGGTGCGTCCATACAGGTTGACGGCGCCATATTCGGTAACCAGCCAGTGGATATTGGCGCGGGTGCTGACCACGCCCGCTCCCGGCGTTAAAATGGGGGCAATTTTGCTGATTCCCTTGTTGGTAACCGAGGGGATGGCAATGATTGGTTTTCCACCCTGGCTGAGGGATGCGCCCCTCAAAAAGTCGATTTGGCCGCCAACGCCCGAGTAAAATTTAGTTCCAATGGAGTCGGCACAAACCTGTCCGGTAATATCGACCTGCAACGCCGAGTTAATGGCGGTTACTTTTGGATTCTGGGCAATAACGTTTACACGGTTGGTGTAGGCAACGTCCTGCATGGCCACTCCCGGGTTGTCGCTGACGAAATCGTACAGCCTTTTCGACCCCATCAAAAAGGTGGCTACCATTTTCCCTTTATCAAGTACTTTGTTTTTTCCGTTTACCACGCCTTTGTCAACCAGCGGCAAAATGCCGTCGGCAAACATTTCGGAGTGTACGCCCAGGTCTTTGTGGTTACCCAGCATGCTTAACACGGCATTCGGAATGGCGCCGATTCCCATTTGCAGGGTGGCACCGTCTTCCACCAGTTCTGCAACATAACGACCAATTTTGCGGTCGGTGTCCGAAATGGGGCCGGGTTCGGCAATAACCAACTGGCTGTCGTCTTCCACAAACAGGTCAATGTCGTTGATGTGGATCATGGCGTCGCCAAAAGCGCGGGGCACATTCGGGTTCACAATGGCAATCACGGTGTCGGCTTTTTCAACGGCGGCCAGTGTGGCGTCAACCGAGGTGCCCAGCGAAGCATAACCAAACTTGTCGGGAACCGAAACCTGGATCATGGCTACGTTTACTTTCAGGTAGCCTTCGCGGATTAAACGCTGGGTTTCGTGAAGGAACACCGGGATGTAGTCGGCGTAACCGGCCTGGGTCTGTTTCCTGACGTTGTGGCCAACAAAAAACGACTCCAACTGGAAAATTCCTTCGAACTCCTGATCGGCATACGGAGCCGGACCTTCGGTGTGGATGTGCTGGATGCGCACGTTACGGAACTCTTTGTTTCGTCCCCTTTCGCACAACGCCTTAATGAGCGGGTGCGGGGTGACCGCAACACTGTGCAGGTGGACCCTGTCGTTTGATTTTACTACTTTTACAGCTTCCTGTGCTGTGACAAATTTTATATTTTTCATGATTTCCGGACTATAAATCGGGTTTTTGATTTCAGGCCGCAAAGATAAAAAAACTTCTTGTTTTTAAAACGTTGGAATCACTTTCGTAGTTGTTCAAAATGAATTGTAAACTATTTGTTAATTGGCAAAACCAGGAAATGAAACGGTTTGAATGCCGGGCGTTGTGAACCTGCCCTGAACGTAAACCATTGCAGGGTGCGTTTTTTGAATAATGAATTTGTTTTTCGTTTTTTAGCTATACGGCAGTTTACTAATCTGTCTTTTTATATAAAGATGTGGAATGCGTTTATGACACCCCCCTCTCAACTGCAAACATCATTAAAAGTCCGTCATTCTGCAGCGAAGCAAGCCCGCCTGAACGATTAGGCGGGCAGGGAATCTTTTCAAAATTAACCGGACAGTAGTGAATAAATTTCAATTTTTCAAAAAGCTTTTTTTGAGATGATGTTTCGACGTGGTACCGTGTTACAGGAGGTTTTCAATCTTTTCCTCCAGTCTCCAAAGAATAGTTCAGGGCGCTTCAACCTGTCCATATCACTGAGTTGATTCGAAACTCCCCCAGCAGGGGCGGGGGGCTTTTAGTCTTAATCCTACTTAATCTGGAATGTGGTCTGCG
>CAZHKI010000628.1:0-1888 GCA_964533365.1 uncultured Maribellus sp.
TGGTTTTCTTCTGTCGTATGGTACAATCCGTTGTTCATTTTTTAGTTTTTAAAATCAGCTACGAGCTTCGGGCTACGAGCTACGGGTTTTCGGTTGCAGGAATTTTCCCGCAACTTGTCCCGGTGTACAATCGGGAAAGGCGCAAAAAATCTTTTTCTCGCAAAGACGCAAAGACGCAAAGGCGCAAAGTCGCAAAGGTCCCGCAACACGTGGCTCATGGTTTCTGTTTTAATTGCCGTCTGCTTTAGCTGACGGGTTGCAGGTTTCCATTTTTCCCGGGGCTTTAGCCACATGGGGAAATGGGGCTGAAGCCCGTTGTCATACGCGGGGACTCCTGTCCGTTGACTGAAGTCAACGGCAATGGGACTCAAGCCAACGGCCAAGGCGCAAAGGTCTTGCAACTCGCGGCTCGCAGCTCGTGGCTCGCAGCTTGCGGCTCGCAGCTCGCAGCTCGTAGCTCGCGGCTCGCGGCTCGCGGCTCTCCGTTTTTCCCTCCTTTCGCCTGGCGCTGCCGGGTGCAATGCACGCCGACAGGCCGGCGAGGGACGCGCGGTGTACAGGAAGCCGCCGCGAAAATACCCTTTTCCGGGATTTTCAGGGCGCGCTCCTGTGCCTTCGCGGATGTGTGGCCATCCGGCCGGTTCACGGCCTCTCTTCATGTAACATTTTTTGATGTTCGTCATCTTTTTAAGTTTTTAAAATTAGCTTCAAGCTATAAGCTGCAAGCTGCAGGTTTTCGGTTGCGGATGTAAGAATTTTTCTCGCAAAGACGCAAAGGCGCGAAGATTTTTTTCACGCAAAGACGCCAAGACGCAAAGGCGCAAAGATTTTTTTGTTTAAATCTTTTAAACCGCCACTTCTCCCGGTGTACAACCGGTAAAAGCGCCCCATTGCAATCGATCCTTTTCACTTTCAACTTTTCACTTTTCACTGTTTACTTCTCACTTATCATTGAACACCGATCACCGATCACTATTCAACGTTTACTGATCACCGATCACTGATCACTGATCACCGATCACCGATCACTGTTTACTGCTCACTGCTCACTCCTCACTTTCCACTAACCGCTGATCACTTCTTACTACTTACGACTAATGACTAACTACTAACTACTAACTACTCACTACTCACTTCTTCACTCCCCGCTTCCCCCTCCCGGCCTCCCCGTTCAGGTCTTGCAGTTAAAGTATAAGTTGTTACATCATATGATCCAACACGACAAGGGTCCCCTGTATTTACAGGATTATCCAAATCACGGTAAGCTGTATTTGAATATTCAGCTCCTGTACCACCTGCTGGATCATACATAACTCCATCAATTGTCATTGTAACAATTTCGTCTTGAGGGTCAGCATGTTCCACTCCTGCATGATCAACTTTTACCCTAACCACAATACATTCTCCATCAGTACCAACTGCACCACCGGTAGCTTGTGCAAGAACTGGAACTCCAGTTTCATTCCAGTTTGCATTAGCTTGAGCATCTGCCGGGTAGGCCCATTGAATTGTATCAATATTACTGCCATTTGCAGCGACTGCAGAGAATGTCGGTTCCCAGGAATGTACAAAATTAGCTGCACTTACTAAGTAAAACACCCAGTTTTCGCCATAGTCCACGATTAAATTTGTACCATTATATTCAGCGCTTTCAACGTCTGATAAACATTCTTCAGCACCAGCAGTACCATCATCATTAAGTGCAATAACATCAAGCGTGAATGCAAAAGAAGGTTCAATTCGGTAAACTTCAACGTTATCAGAACAATTATCTGCTCCAGTGACGTAAGCAACCAATAAAACCTCATTTGCCGGATCAAATGTTTTCCATGAGATATCAATTGTTTTAGCTGTATTTGTTGAAACATCATATACTCCAGAAGTAGCA
>CAZHKI010000629.1:0-1884 GCA_964533365.1 uncultured Maribellus sp.
TTGACTTCGGCTAACTCCATAAATGTGGCCCGGTTTCTCCCGCAGGCTTTTTATTATTTCAACGCATATGCACGGTTGCAGCAAGCCGGGGTACTTTCTGGCAAACAGTTGGTGGTTTCGGTACCCAGCGGAAATTTTGGAAACCTTACTGCCGGTTTGTTTGCTGCTGAAATGGGGCTTCCTGTCGGGCGGTTTATTGCCGCCAACAATGCAAACGATGTGGTATTCGAATACCTGAAAACCGGAAAGTATCAACCCCGCCCTTCGGTGGAAACCATCGCCAATGCCATGGATGTGGGAGCGCCCAGTAATTTTGCCCGAATCCTCGATTTGTACGGCCATTCACATCAGGCCATATCTGCGAAAATAGAAGGTTACCGTTATTCCGACGATGAAATCAGGGAAACAGTTTCCCGCGTTTACCGGGAAAGCGGGTACCTTTGCGATCCGCATGGGGCATGTGGTTTCCGTGCGTTAACCGATGATCTTGGCACCGGACAGGTTGGCGTGTTCCTCGAAACTGCACATCCGGCAAAATTTATGGAAACCATGAATGAAATTGTTGGCGAAGGAAATGTAATTCTTCCCGACAAACTGGCGGCTTTTATGAAAGGTGAGCGAAAAAGTATTCCCATGGTTAACCATTATCCGGAATTCAAAAAATTCTTGTTGATGTAATATTTTTTTAAATTTTGAACAGAAAATCTTCAAATTCGTTACATCAATAAGTGAGTTTATAAAATCATCTGGTGAATGAATAAAAATGTGTCATATTTTTGGGAAAAATTAAAACCGTTTGATATTTTCACCGTTAAGTTAAGACAAGCTTTACTGTAACCGATTTAAATTTATGAGGCAACTTAAAATATCCAAACAGGTAACTAACCGCGATACCTTATCGCTCGATAAATACCTGCACGAAATTGGTAAAGTTGAGTTGTTGTCTGCTGAAAAGGAGGTTGAACTGGCTAAACGGATACGAAACGGTGACCGTGAAGCTCTTGATACCCTCATCAAAGCCAATTTGCGGTTTGTGGTTTCGGTTTCAAAACAATATCAAAACCAGGGATTAAGTTTGCCTGATTTAATCAACGAAGGCAATCTGGGCCTGATTAAAGCTGCCGAGCGGTTTGATGAAACCCGCGGATTTAAATTTATTTCGTATGCCGTGTGGTGGATTCGGCAATCCATTCTCCAGGCGCTTGCCGAACAAGCCCGTATTGTGAGGCTTCCGCTGAATAAAATTGGATCGATCAACAAAATCAATAAAGCTTTTAACAAACTGGAACAGGAGTTTCAACGTGAGCCCACTATTGAAGAAGTGGCTGAAATGATGGAAACCCGTCCCGAGATGGTTGAGGATTCCATCAATTTTTCGGCGATTCACATTTCAATGGATGCCCCGCTAAGGGACGAAGAAGCCAGTGATATGTATGATGTTGTTTTGAATGACGATTCTCCAAGTCCTGATAACGAATTGATTAACAGTTCGCTAAGGAAAGAAATTGAACGTTCGCTTTCTACCCTTGGTGACCGTGAAGCCGATATTTTACGTTTCTATTTTGGGCTGAACGGATACCAGTCACACACACTCGAAGAAATTGGCGACGAATTTGGGTTAACCCGTGAACGGGTTCGTCAAATCAAAGAAAAGGCAATCAAAAAATTAAAAAACCAATACCGCAACCGCTTGCTCAAAGCATACCTCGGTAAGTAATTTCTCATTGAATGAAAAGATTAATAGCTCCTTCCATACTCTCTGCCAATTTTAACTGTCTTGAAAAAGATATCGAAATGATAAATCAAAGTGATGCCGATTTTATTCATTTTGATGTAATGGACGGGGTTTTTGTCCCCAATATTTCATTTGGGCTCCCCTTAATT
>CAZHKI010000630.1:0-1881 GCA_964533365.1 uncultured Maribellus sp.
ATGGGGTAGGTGAGTTATCCTCACCAGAATCTGTTAATCCGTTTGAGAACTGTGTTTTCTGTTTTATTGGATAAACGTAAGCGCTTTTTCGATAGCGGCCTGTATTCCGGAGGCGTCTTTTCCGCCGGCCGTGGCATAAAATGGCTGACCGCCGCCACCGCCTTTGATTTCGCGCCCGGCTTCACGTACAATCTGGCTGGCATTTAATCCTTTCTCAGTCACCAGGTTTTCCGAAATCATTACTGTCAGGTTGGGTTTTCCCTCAATTTCGGCGCCCAGCACCAGATACAGGTTTTCCACTTCAGCTTTTAACTGAAAAGCCAGATCTTTTATCAGCGCGGCATTGTCAATATCAATTTTTTCACTGATAATATTGATGCCCCGTTCCATCAAAACTTTGCTTTTAAGGTTCGATTTCAATATTTTCAGCCGTTCACGGTTAAACTGTTCAATTTGTTTTGAAAGTTCGCTGTTTTCCTTCAGCAGGTTCATCACACTTTCCAGGATATCTTTTGAACCTTTCACCGTTTCCTGGATGCTCTTGAGGGTTTTCAACTGATCGTTTACAAATTTTTCGGCATGGGCTGCAGTAATCGCTTCGATACGTCTCACTCCGGCGGCAATGGCGCTTTCCGACACAATTTTGAACAATCCGATTTGGCCGGTTGCCGATACGTGTGTACCGCCACACAATTCCACCGATTCTCCAAATTTGATAACCCGCACTGCATCGCCGTATTTTTCGCCAAACAGCATCATGGCGCCCAGTTGCCGGGCATCGTCGATGGGCATTGCCCGGTTTTCCTCAAGGAACGAGTTTTCACGGATTTTGGCATTGACCCGTTCTTCAACTTTTTCAATTTCGTCGTCGGTCATTTTCTGGAAGTGTGAAAAGTCGAAACGAAGGTGATCGGCGTTTACCAGCGATCCTTTTTGTTCCACATGGTTGCCCAGAACTTCGCGCAATGCAGCGTGCAGCAGGTGGGTGGCCGTGTGATTGTTGGCAGTATTCCGGCGTTTTTCAGCATTCACCATTGCGGTAAATGTTTCTTCCGGGTTTTCAGGAAGTTTTTCGGTGAGGTGGACAATCAGGTTATTTTCTTTTTGGGTGTCGAAAATGATGGTTCTTGCTCCGTCGGTTTCAATGTATCCCGAGTCGCCGACCTGCCCGCCCGATTCGCCGTAAAATGGCGTTTGATCAAAAACCAGTTGATAAAACGATTTTTTGTTTTTGGTGACTTTGCGGTAACGCGAAATCCGGACTTCGGCTTCCATTTTGTCGTAACCAAGAAATTCGGTCTGGTCAATTTTCCGGATTTCCACCCAGTCGTCGGTTTCCTGTTGTGCAGCGTTCCGAGAGCGGTTTTTCTGGGCTTCCATTTCCACGCCAAAACCGGCTTCGTCAACGCCCAGTCCGTTTTCGCGGGCAATCAGTTCGGTCAGGTCGAAGGGGAAACCGTACGTATCATACAGTACAAAAGCATCTGTTCCCTGAATTTTATCCCGGTTTTCCTGTCGGGCTTTTGCCATGATGTCATCCAGCAAACGGATTCCGGTGGAAAGCGTACGAAGGAACGATTCTTCCTCTTCGCGGATCACTTTTTCGATGAGCGACTGCTGGGCAGCCAGTTCGGGGAATGCCTGGCCCATAGTATTTTTCAACACTTCAACCAACCGGTAAATGAATGCGCTGCGGAAGCCGAGGAAGGTGTAGCCATAACGCACAGCCCGGCGTAAAATCCGGCGGATAACGTAACCGGCTTTGTTGTTGGAGGGAAGCTGTCCGTCGGCAATGGCAAACGAAACCGCGCGAAGATGGTCGGCAATAACGCGCATGGCAATGTCGGTTTTGGTTTCATTGCCGTATTCGATATTGCTGAG
>CAZHKI010000631.1:0-219 GCA_964533365.1 uncultured Maribellus sp.
CCGTACGGCCATCAGTACCGACAAAACTCATCCCATTGCCACCATAAGGTGAAAGGCGGGTGATGTCTGTAATGCTGCGACTTACTGTGGGCAAATTAGCTATCTGGTCGTTTGTGATATTGGTCACTGCTCCGGTTTTCTCATTAGAGAATTTAGTGCGGGTGGCCGAAACTAAAACTTCATCTAATGAGGTTGTCTCTTCTGAAAGGACAACATTCA
>CAZHKI010000631.1:265-1879 GCA_964533365.1 uncultured Maribellus sp.
CTAAACTCAACGTAATGTTGTTTTGAGTGTATGCACCATATCCAATGAAAGTAACTTTTACAGTATAAGGTCCGCCTACACGCATACCGTTTAGGTTGAATCGGCCCTCCACATTGGTTACGGTACCATAAGTTGTACCTGAAGGGGTGTGTGTAGCAATCACAGTTGCACCTATTACAGCTCCTTCAGCATCAGTAACACGCCCCCCCATACTTGATGAGGTTACCTGTGCTTGAATAATAGTAGCTGATGTAAAAATGAGCGCTACTATTAAAAAACTAATCTTTTTAATCATATAGATTGGATTTGAATTAAAATAAATAATTAAACTAAATTATTATGTTATATGTATTTCAATTTTATTCTTTAAAATTATTTTGAAAAAAATTTCCCGGGTTAAAGAAGCCAGACTGGTAATTCAAATTTTTAGTGTTTAGCCAACTCAGCCGTAATTTACCATTCTCTCTATTCTTTGTTTTTTGCTTAATAAAAACCATAACCAGCATGGTTTTATTTGAAACAATAATTTTGAGCAAATAAAAAAATTTTCTTTAATAAAAATATTAATAAGAAGTTAATTTTTATATAAGCTTGCCAAAATAATAACTCAGCATACCAAATATTTCATTTCATTCATTATCAGCTTCTTTTAATATTCTATGCCTTAATTTTTCTAATGATTTCCCCTAAAACATCGGTTCTCAATTTCAGAATATTTGACTTTAATACCAAAATCTCACTAATTTTTTTATTAAATAGTTTATGATTTTTTTAAACAGTTTTTCAATAAATTGTTGATAACATTTTAATTTAAGAGAGTGTTTGTAGCCTACATTAAAATGGTATTTAAAAATTCAACTCTTCAAACACAATCAACCATTCATTTGTATTTTATTATATATCAGAATTTTATAAAAATAATATAAAATAATTAAAATTTTTTAGTACTTTGTGTTGCATAGTACTGAAATTTATACATATATTTGCAATACAAATAACAGTGTAAAAAAAAGTAGTTTTTTAAAAAAAGTTCTTTACAAATTGTAACATCAAGAAAAAAGCAGCGTCTTAAAGCCATAAAAACAATCCGGAATGTTTTCCGGGAAAAAGAAAAACAGAAACAGAAAACAAACAGAAACACGCCGGGAGAAACCGGCAAAAAACAAGAAGCCATGAAAACAAAAAACAATGTTCAGAAAACCATTTTAAGAGGAGCCGCCGTTGTGGTCAGTTTTGTTTTAATCAGCTACAACGTGAGTGCCCAGGAATTTTGGAAAAAACTCATTACCAACAGCAGTTTCAACGAAATAGCCATCGCAATGGTCGATGTTTCGGGGAAAACCAAAAAAACGGCAACCGACCAGGCAGCAAACCCGGTAGCAACACCCCAGTCCGAAGATTACGAACCAGCTTTAAAACTGGAATTCTGGATGACCAGTGAAAACTACTTCGGGCAGAAAACATTCAGTGAATTTCAGGAAGCCGAACCCGAACTTCAACTGGAAAACTGGATGCTCAACGACAAATATTTTGAAGGAACGGATGAAACGGAACAACCGCTGAATCTGGAAAACTGGATGACTTCTGATAAATTCTGGGAAAGCTAATCTCCCG
>CAZHKI010000632.1:0-1875 GCA_964533365.1 uncultured Maribellus sp.
CGACCAGGCACTGTAAGCTCCCATATAAGCCAGTTCGGGATAAAGCTGGTTGATGAGTTCACTTCCACGCTTTTGTTCCCAGGCCATTACCTGACTAAAATTATAGGTTATTTGTGCAATATTTCTGCTACTGAAAATATCGGGCGGCAAACTGCCACTTCCACGGCCAACTCCGATAACAGCCGGAAACGGTCCCTCACCTTCGGGTAAAATAACCGCAGAAGTAAGGGTAAGCGTTTTCCCATTGACTGTAATATAAACCGAAAGCGTATCGTTTATAAAACTGGCCGTAATTGAATCTGGTCGTTCCGGTTTAGGCCCGATTTCGTAGTATTGAATTTCTGCACCAATTTCATTTCGCCGGCGGCTCCAATCACGAAAATCAGTCGAACGCCCACTACCATCTGACCATTGAAAAGGATCTGTCAGCTTCTCAACAACAGGTAGTTGTTCGAGACCGGGTAAAACCGGTTTGGCAATTTCTTTACCCGTATTTTCACACTCATAAACCAGAGGTATATTTTGCTTGCACGAAGATAGAGATGCAAAGCTAAACAGAAGCAGTAAATAGTATGTTGCGATTTTCATATCGGTTTAAATTAAGGTTTATCTTCTGTTTTTTACTTTGTTATATTTGCATCCTGTAAAATTTTTACTAACAACCTCATTAACTTTTATTTATAAACCAGGTAATTGTACTGAAATTTTTATCATGCCAGGTTCTTCGGCATTTGAGCGAACAACAGCCAAAGCCAGCATTGCATGGTATTAGTTTAGCCAATACCCGGATATTTCAATTTAATACAAATACCTGCTCATATTTCTACTATTTATCATTAATTAGGTAGTTTCAGTTCAAAAGTAGTTTAAACGCTTTGTGATTACTTTTAATAATGAATATTTGAATTTCATTTTTGAACACAAAGCCCCTAAAAAATGTCTCAAAACTTCCCTTTAATGTAAATACAGGTATTGTATTCCTGAAAATCACTATTATCAGGTAAAATATGAAATACAAGAACAGATTCTTTGCTTCGCTAGAATCTCAAATTTTTAACCGGACAACAATGTCTGAAAAGATATCCTGGAAAGATATTTATATCGTTCAGGTTAAAACAGCCAGTTTCCAATACTCAATCGGAAACCTGAGTGGGCGATTTTCCATAATGTTTTCTGAAAACAGTGCTAAAATATCCTACACTTGCAAAACCACAAAGTTCACTGATTTCTGTTATGGTAAATTTTTTCTCCTTTAACAGTTCAACAGAGTGTTCAAGCCGGATTACTTTAATAAAGTCGGTCGGTGACTGATCAGTCAGTGATTTGATTTTTTTATAAAGCAGAGACGGGCTGACATTCATGGATGAAGCAAATTCATTTTTTGAGAATTGCGGATTATCCATATTTTCCTTAACCACATCAATTAGTTTCTTTAAAAATTTATCGTTGAGATCATTTTGAAGAATTGGTTCTTCCTGTGAATCAATCCGAATCATTTTAAGAGCCCTGTCGCGAACAACTTCCCTGTTTTTTATCAGCATTTTTATTCGTTGCTGAAGCAGGGTAATATCGAAAGGTTTAGTCAGGTAATCATCGGCGCCAAGTCCAAGTCCATGTATTTGTTGTGCTTTATCGGCCAAAGCTGTTAAAAGAATAATTGGGATATGCGAAGTTTCAAAGGTCGATTTAATCTTCGTACACAGTTCAAAGCCATTCATTTTAGGCATCATAATATCTGACACGACCAGATCAGGAGGCGATTTTTCAATAAATTCCCAGGCTTTTTCGCCATCTTCGGCCACACAAATACTGAAATTATTTTGCATGGCTGATCTCAGGAACTCTCGCAAATACTCATGATCTTCCACAATCAAC
>CAZHKI010000633.1:0-1875 GCA_964533365.1 uncultured Maribellus sp.
TTTCGGATCATGATAGGCGGCTGCATTAAAGCCGCTTTCAGGGTACCAATAACCAGAAGCACTGTTTTCGTCATAAAGTTTAAAAAAAGGAGCCATTGCAAACCATTGATCCCAGCCACCGGCCAGTTTTCCTGCACCAGTGCGGACACCATTGTAATCCATATACATTAAATTGGTATTTGCACCAATTTCAATAAAATCAACAAGTCTGAAATTTGTACTGAAGCGTGCCGTAAGACGTTTAAAATCGTTATGACGCAAAACACCCTCTTCATCCCGGTAACTAAGTGAAAACAACATTCCCCCGGTATCAAAGCCCTTGTTGGCAGACAATCCAAACTGATGAAAGAAGGCTGTTTGCGCCAAAGCTGACAAATGGTCGGAATTGGTATTTAAGGCCATCTCTCGTGTAAATCCCGGATCATTCGGAAATTGTTGTCCAAAAAAGGAAGGCTGAAATTCAGTACCTCCGGTATTTTTCATGGCTTCATCCCTGATAGCCATATATTCAACATTATTGGTGAACACCGAAGTTTGTGTAAAGGGCAGATTTGAAACACCTCCATCGTAATTGATCGAAAGGTCAGTTTCTTTCTTTTTACTCGATTTTGTGGTAATAATAATTACACCGCCAGATGCCCGGTTCCCGTAAATTGCAGTAGCCGAGGCATCTTTTAATATTTCTATGGAGGAAATATCATTGGGATTAATCATCGAAAGGGGAGATGCAGACCTGACCCCATTAACCGCGAGAGCATCAGAAGCCGTAAAGATGGGAACTCCATCAATTATCCAAAGAGGATCTGAGCTTAAGCTAATGGATTTTAACCCACGGATATTTACCTGGTTTGCTGCTCCGGGAGTACCCCCACTTGTATTGGTAACATTCAATCCTGCTGCCATCCCCTGAAGAGATTGGGTAATTGATGTGGAAGGGAGTTTTGTAATTTCATTCCCTCCAATCTTGGAGATTGCCCCAATAATTTCACGGCGTTTGGCTTTCCCATACCCAATTGCCACTACTTCTTCAATCCCTATCGTCTCTTCTTCCATTACAACATTGATCACCGTCTTTCCGGCAACTGCCAAATCCTGGCTTTTCATCCCCACGAATGAAAAACTCAGTGTAGCTTTGACCGGAATGCCGGTTAACGAATAAGCTCCGTTAATATCGGTGACCGTACCATTTGAAGTACCTTTCACCATAACAGAAACTCCCGGAAGTGGTTGTCCGCCGGTATCGGTCACTTTACCTGAAACCGTCAATTCCTGTTGTGCTGGTGTTAAAAAACCAGGGACAAGCACAATCTTCCGGTCCACAATGGAGTAAGTTATATCAGTACCTGAGAATAATCGATCAAGTATTTCATCCACTTTTTTATCCCTGACCGAAATGCTTACCTTTCTTTCCGTATCGACCAGCTTTTCGTTGTACAGGAAAAAGAATTCGCTGTTGTCTTCAATTTCATTCAGGATGTTAACCAGCCTCGTATTCTCGTGGCTGAGCGACAACCTAGTTTTTTGCGAATAAGCACTGTTTGCATAGGATTGAAGGATGCCTATCAATAGTAAGAAAACTGCTATCCTCATGATTCTGAATGTTTTTTTAAAGGCATAATGATACCATCCCCAAAACTTTTTGTTTTTTTTCATAAATTTGTTTGATTTTAATTTTTATAAAAAATTGTATAGCATTTTTTAGGAAATCGTTGGCGCGATTTCCTTTTTTTATTGGCTCTCCGGCCCGTTACGGTTTTTCATAATCTTAGTTCATTTATATTTTTCGTTTACTTAAAACGATGGTTGTTTTATTAAAAGTTCCATCAGGTTGCGGTTTCCGATCGATAATTTTATAATCGATGGGCGAAGTAATAC
>CAZHKI010000634.1:0-1861 GCA_964533365.1 uncultured Maribellus sp.
AGGCCATCGTTATGCCGATTTAATTCGCTGGAAGCTGGCCGAAAAGGTTTACAACCGTCCCAGTTATTTCCTGCGCCGAGCATGGTCGGGTTCAACTTCATGGAATGGCAACGAGGCTTCTGTTTCAGCAGAATACCGTCAGTTAATTCAGAATTGGAATGATGGGAACTATCCCATCGGAGGTATCCCTGAAATTGATGAAAACGGCATTGCGGATCTCAGTAACATGGTTAACGCAGGTTATATCGTTGTGGCTACTGAACGAAATTTCGATGCCAGCCGCGACTACAAGTGGCCGGTACCCGATGCTGACCGTCTTATTAATGAGAATCTCGATCAAAATCCCAACTGGTAACAGCGGGAATTAAATAATAAGAGGCTGACTTGATACATTCAGATAATATTTGTACTCTATACCAACTAAAGAAATATTGATCAACTCGAACCTAGAGTAAAATCCGGGTAACGAATGGTTTAGTTTAGTTAGTTATTCTCAGGAGGCTGTCAGTTTTGGCAGCCTCTTTTTTTACTCCGATTTCCTGTTTTTCAGTAGTACAATTTGCCTTTTTTTTCATTTCTTTTTAAACAAAAAGATAGTCATGCGAGCTAAAGGATTTTTGCTGTTTTTTTTGGCTTCCCATTTTATACTGGTTGCAAAAACAAAGGATAAGATTGTTTTTTTGGAAGCTGAGAGTTTTAGTAACACCGGAGGCTGGGTAATCGATCAGCAGTCGATCGATCAGATGGGATCATCCTATCTTCTGGCGCACGGACTGGGTAGGCCTGTTGATGATGCAGTCACTACTTTTTATTTGGAAGATGAAGGTGATTACAAGGTTTGGGTACGCACCCGCGATTGGGTGGCCACATGGAAAGCCGAAGGAGCTCCCGGAAAGTTTCAATTGGTATTTAACGGTCAGTCTTTGGAAACGATGTTCGGTACCAACGGCGCGGAATGGAGCTGGCAATATGGCGGCGAAGTAAGTTGTAAACAGGGAGAGAATGAACTCAGGCTTCACGATTTAACCGGTTTCGATGGCCGTTGCGACGCGATTATTTTATCGTCCAACCCTCGTTTTGAACCGCCTCAAAACGGAAAGGCAATGACTGCCTTCCGTAACGAATACCTTGAAAAAAACAAGAATATCGCCGATGCCGGCGAGTTTGACTTTGTAGTAGTCGGAGGGGGAATGGCCGGATGTTGCGCAGCAGTTACTGCAGCCCGGCTCGGATGTAAGGTGGCCCTCATTCAAAACCGACCGGTGCTGGGCGGAAACAACAGTTCAGAGGTACGTGTCGGATTGTCGGGATTGATACATCAGCAACCATATCCCGTGCTTGGCGATTTGGTCGATGAGATTGGTTCTGTCGGGCATTGGACCTTGTGGGAGGCTCAGCGGGATCCGGATTCCGAAAGAAGCAAAAGAATTCTGGAAGAGATTGCACGGAACCCTGAAAAGAAGGAACACAACGCCGGGCCTTCCTCGAATTATAATGACGATAAAAAGCAACAGGTGGTTGAAAATGAGGAAAACATCAGCCTGTTTCTGAATACCCATGTTTACGAGGTTGAAAAGAAAAAAGGAGCGATTGTTGCCGTGACGGCAAAAAATATAAAAACCGGAGAAAAGACCCGTTTCAGAGGGAAACTGTTTGCCGACTGCACCGGCGACGGAAACCTCGGGTACCTGGCCGGCGCCGATTTCCACATGGGACGGGAAAGTAAGGAGGAGACAGGTGAAATCCGTGCCCCGGAAGAAGCCGACAATCTCGTGATGGGCACGTCGGTACAATGGAACAGCGTGACAGAAGACACCCCTTCAGCATTTCCTTCCTGCCCGTGGGCGGTTCAGTTCAGCGA
>CAZHKI010000635.1:0-1858 GCA_964533365.1 uncultured Maribellus sp.
CAACACTTACTTCCAGTGGCAAATCATCTTGTTTCCGCACAATGACGACTTCTTTACCCCATTTTTCAGCTTCATTCAAATAATAGGCACAATATTTTTGCCTGTAATTTTCCGGAATCTGGTCGAGCCACGAGTCGAACCACATGATATCAGGCTGATATTTATCAATGACTTCCTTTAGTTTTCCAAACCAGATTTCTTCCAGCCATTTTTCTTCAGGAATATTTCCATACAGATAGTTTAACTCCGGATGGTCAATGGCTGGCGGGGTTCCGGGAAACAATGGATAATGACTGTTATTAAATGCCCTTCCCGGATTTTCTTTATTCTTTTCAATCTCTTCCGGTTCTTTTCCTTTATAACGCTGCAGGTTTCGGGCATGGTGGAAGGTTGTAATCAATTTCATTCCACGGTCATTAATTGCTTTTTGCAATTCGCCGAGAATATCGCGGTGTGGCCCTTTATCCATGGTATTCCAGGGAGTTAACTCACTGTCCCACATAGAAAATCCATCATGATGTTCGGCCACCGGACCGGCAAACCGGGCTCCGGCTTTTTGAAACAGATCGGCCCACTCTTCGGCATTAAAATTTTCAGCTTTAAACATTGGGACAAAATCGTGATACCCAAATTCATTGGGAGCACCATACTTCTCAATATGATTTTTATTCTCCCTACTGCCGGGGATATGCATATTCCGGGGATACCACTCGCTGCCAAATGCAGGAACAGAATAAACGCCCCAATGAAAATAAATGCCCAGTTTGGCATCCTGAAACCAGTCGGGCTGTTCGTTATGCTGTGCCAGCGATTCCCAGTTTTCCTCATATTTGGGCTCAGCAACCGTTTCTGTGGGGCTCTTTTTCCCGGATGAATGGCATCCTGCAATCATAGCAAGAACTACCATAGCAATTAATATTCTTCGTTTCATATTGTTTTAGATTTAGTTAGTAAAAAAAATAAAAATGCCACAGAAAAATGCAGCGTTGTTTCACTGCAACGTTATAGTTCCAATTTATAGATTCGCTCCATCAACTGCCATTTTTCGCCGGCTGTTGTATCGGCAGAAGTTTGCTGGAACCGCGACACAAAGGCTTCCCACTTTGACTGCCGGGGTTTTCCGGCAAGTTCTTTCACTGCATAATCATGGTCGAACCCGGAAACTGTATCCATGATCATAAAAAGCTGGTTGCCCAAAATGTAAATCTCCATATCGATAATTCCAACATCCTTCATTCCCTGTGTAATCTCAGGCCAGGCCGCACCCGGGGCATGGACTTTTTTATATTCCTCAATCAACTGCGGATCATCCTTCAGCTTTAATGTTTTGCAAAACCGTTTTATTTCAGCCATACTATCTGTTTTTCAGAATGATAATTTAGGATGTACTTTAAGGGTACGATAACCATAAATGGCAATAACCACAAAACAGATAAACGGGAGGATAAACGAAAAATTAACAGCGGGCAGAAATCCAACGGTGCCAAGGTCGATAATCCATCCCTGCAACGGCGGCATCAAAGCGCCACCCACAATGGCCATAACCAGTCCGGCGGCGCCAATCGTGGCGTCGTCGCCCAGTCCCTCGAGGGCAATTCCGTAAATGGTGGGGAACATCAGCGACATAAAGGCAGAAGTTGCAACCAGTAAATATAATCCAGGCATTCCCTGAATTAAAATAACCCCGGCAGTTGTGAACATTCCGCCCACCGCAAACATGGTGAGCATGAGCCTCGAATTCAGATATTTCATTAAAAATGTACTGATAAACCGGCTGCCGATAAAAATGGCCATGGCCACAATATTGTACCGCTGAGCCTCAGCTTTTGGTATGCCCAGGTTATCGGCATACTGGATG
>CAZHKI010000636.1:0-1852 GCA_964533365.1 uncultured Maribellus sp.
TTCATACGACTCGTCAACCACATCGTCGTGAACCAGGGTTGCCGCGTGCAAAAGCTCGACCGAGCAGGCGGCCAGTTGCGAAAATTCGTTGGTTTCGCCATGAAGTTTTGCCGACAAAAACACAAACATCGGACGGAGTTGTTTCCCTTTGGTGCGGTACAAAAAATTCAGAATCGTCCCGAGCAGGGGAACATCGCTTTGTAACGATTTCTTAAAATACGGCTCAAAATCTTTGAGTTCCTGTTCAATTGGCGATTTAATTTTTTTTAATGCTGTCATTACACCGATAATCCCTCTTTTACGACTAAACGAACATAAATAAAATCGTTAACAATCGACAGATTTTTGGGGGAAAAGTTCAATTTATTTTGACTTTGGTTAAAATTAATTCCATTTGAATCATCTGTTTAGCAGAATCCTTAAATATTTATATATTTGTATTTTTATTAAAGACAAAATGATATTAGGAATCAAGGAGTTAGATACCGATCGGTTAGAAATGGCTGCCAGCATGTTAAAAGCAATTGCCCATCCGATGCGCATCGCCATCCTGAAGCACCTGGAAGGTGGAAAACGGCTGACGGTGACCGAAATTCATGAACTGCTGGGAATTGAACAATCCACCACTTCGCACCACCTGGGCATTTTGAGGGACAAGGGAGTATTGTGTTCAAAACGCGACGGAAAGAATACCTACTACTATTTAAAATATGAAATCCTGAGCAAAATTGTTGAATGCCTGCAGTCGTGTACCTGCGAATAAAAGCAGAACAGCGTGTCTCCGGAGTTTTATACTGCTATTTCAACATTCCCGTTTTTCTGATAATATTTCTGAAATCATTCCAAAAAATATTTATTCTTTCCCTGTATTTTTTGGGTTAATAGAACATCTCACGGAAGCCAGATCCAATACCGGAGAATTCGAACATTTCCACTGATTTCTTTCGGAAACTTGGTTTTATCAAGGCTCATTTCACTATTTTTACCCAAAATTGATCCATATGAAACTTGTTTTTGCCACCAATAACCAACATAAACTTCAGGAATTGCAGGCAATGCTGGGCAATCATTTTGAACTGCTCAGTTTAACCGAAATCGGTTGCGACGAAGACATACCGGAAGAACAACCCACCCTCGAAGGAAACGCCCGCCAGAAGGCTTTTTATATCTACCAAAAATATGGACTTCCCTGTTTTGCTGACGACACCGGATTGGAAATTGAAGCGCTGAACGGCGAGCCCGGAGTGTTTTCGGCCCGTTATGCCGGCGAAGAAAAAAGTTCAGAGGCAAACATGGACAAGGTTTTGGATAAAATGTCCAAAATAAATCACCGCGACGCCCGTTTTAGAACTGTCATTTCATTGGTAATAAATAACAGGGAAATCCAGTTTGAAGGAATTGTGAATGGAAAGATTCTACATCAAAAGCGCGGAAGCTCAGGTTTTGGTTATGACCCCATCTTTCAACCTGCCGGGCAGGAGCTTTCTTTTGCCGAAATGTCGCTCCCCGAAAAAAACAAAATCAGCCACCGGGGAAGGGCTGTCAGCAAACTGGTTGATTATTTAAAAAAGCTGGAAAACCATAACGATTAAACGGTATGCAAAAATTTATTCTTCTGTTTTTGGTTCTGACAATGGCTTTTCATGCCGGGGCACAGCGGGCAAAAGGAAGCTGGCAGGATTATCTTTCGTTTGCCAACGCCACAAAAATTGCCGTAGCCAATTCGAAAATCTATTGTGCTACCAAAGGAGGATTGTTTTATTACGATCTTCAGGACAACAGCATCAATAAACTTACCCAATCCGAAGGCCTCTCAGATGTTGGCATTCAAACCATCGCCTGCAGTCACGAA
>CAZHKI010000637.1:0-1852 GCA_964533365.1 uncultured Maribellus sp.
TTGCTGCAGCGCCAGCAGAAAATACAACGAACAGGCTGTTGCCATCGACAACATGGAATAAGTGCGCGTATCGGCACCAAAAAAGAAATGGTAGGTGGAAAAAATAAAAAGCAACGAGGCTGTTAATCCGCTCCAGACAGTAAAAAAACGTTTCCCGATTAGATAAAGGTAAACGGCAGTCAATGCATTGAATAAAATGGGTAAAACCCTTACGGATTTTGCGCTTATCCCAAAAAGTTTGATCCAGAAGTGGAGGATTAGCATAAACAGCGGCGGGGTTGGTTCATTGTTGGCAGGCAGCCTGATAATATCGGCCAGGCTGCTTTGGGCGTGAAAAATGGTAAAAGGCTCGTCCAGGCTGATGTCACGTTGCTCAATGAAGCTGTATTTCCAGATGAATGCAACCAGAAAAAGTAAGGCTGGAATGAGAAAGCCGGTCAGTGTTTTTTGAGAAAGTTTCAACTTTAGTTCACTTTATTGTTCAGGTATCCAAAGTTACGGATTCCCCACTTTTGCAGCCTGTATTGCACAGAAGTTTTTAGTACCCCCAGCGCATAAATGGTGCTGTTTTTCAGGTTGATGCTCGAAGCGTCGTCGAAATATTTGGTGGGGCAGGTGATTTCGGCAATTTCGTAACCGGCGTACCAGATTTGTGCTAACATCTGGTTGTCGAACACAAAATTATCGGAGTTGGCATTGTAGTTCACCTTTTCCAGCACTTCGCGGGTAAAGGCCCGGTAGCCGGTGTGGTATTCCGAAAGTTTGGCGTTCATCAGAATGTTCTGGATAAAGGTTAGCCCGCGGTTTGAAATGTATTTAACCAGTGGCATCCCGCCATTTAGCGCTCCTTTACCCAGGATACGCGAACCCAAAACCACGTGGTATAATCCGCTGGCCAGAAGGTTGGCCATGGCCGGAATCAGTTTCGGTGTGTACTGGTAGTCGGGGTGGAGCATGATGACAATATCGGCGCCTAACTCAAGCGCTTTGTTGTAGCACGATTTTTGGTTGCCGCCGTAGCCTTTGTTTTGTTCGTGTTCCACAATCTGTTTGATCCCCAGCTTTTTCCCAACTTCAATGGTATCGTCCTTGCTTTGGTCGTCCACCAGAATGACTTCGTCCACGATGGAGAAATCAATTTCATGATAGGTCATTTCAAGGGTTTTGGAGGCGTTGTATGCCGGAAGAACGACTACAATCTTTTTCCCGTTAATCATTTCCTTTTTGATTTTTTATGTAAAAATAATAAGTTTTTAAAACGGGCAGGCTGAATGGTTTATTCTGTGATGAAAATAAAAAAAGAAACCCGGCAGTTTTTGGCCGGGTTTCTTTTGGAAATCAGGGATGGATTATTCCAAATCCTCTTCTGATTTTAACTTTTGTTCGTATTTTTTTACAGCCAGTTTTACCAGTTGGTACGAAACCACGATGAGAACCGGCCAGCTTAACATCCATAATATAGGTGTGGTGTACATTTTTTACAATTTTAAATTAAAAATTATCAATTAAAAAAGTTCCAGTTTTACATTTCCAATTTTGCATTTCCAATTTTTAATTGGTATTAGTAAACATGCGATTCATTCTTCATTTCATCGTCGCTGATCTTTTTCCGGTTGATGGCTTTCCAGAAGTAATAAATGTAAGCCAGAACAAACGGAATGAGCAGCGACACATAACTCATGGCTGTCAGAGTATAATGGCTCGACGATGCATTTTGAATGGTGAGCGACGACTGCAAATCATACACCGAAGGATAAAATGCAGTGTTGTTGAACCCGGCA
This sequence comes from uncultured Maribellus sp., assembly GCA_964533365.1. GTDB lineage: Bacteria > Bacteroidota > Bacteroidia > Bacteroidales > Prolixibacteraceae > Draconibacterium. The sequence goes on from CAZHKI010000637.1 coordinate 1,782, forward strand.
ATGAGAAAGAGCGACAGTACAGTTAAAACCGTTCCTGCCCCAGCATAGCGGAACCCTTTGTTGCTGCTCAG
>CAZHKI010000638.1:0-483 GCA_964533365.1 uncultured Maribellus sp.
TACTTTGTGTATCATTGTCAGTTTCGAGTTTAAAGTTTCGTGTTACAGGTTGCAGATTTCTGGATAATCTTGTGTTCAATGACTTATAATCCGCAATCTGAATCTAGTAACCTGTATCAAGTATGTTTTAAATATGCATTTTTTATTTTTTCGAGGTACGCTTTCTGGTCGGTTGCCCAATATTTGTTTGAAAAAATTTCCACTTCGTTGTAGCCTGAAAAGCCGGTTTCCTCCACCCAGCCGCGAATCTGTTTCACCGGGATGCAGCCGTCTCCCATCAGGCCGCGGTCGTTTAAGAAATCGGTGGTGGGAACATTCCAGTCGCACACATGAAAAGCAAAAAGTTTGTTGTTTTTGCCGCAGCGCCTGATTTCGGTTTTGAGCGTGTTGTCCCACCACAAATGATAAACATCCACGGCAACCCCCACAAAATCGTCGTTGATTTCTTCGGTCATATGGTTGGCCTGTGCCAGCGTGTTGATG
>CAZHKI010000638.1:493-1843 GCA_964533365.1 uncultured Maribellus sp.
CGTACATGGGGTGCAACGGTTCGATGGCTAATTTCACCCCGGCAGTTTTGGCCTGTGGCAATATTTTCAGGATTCCCTCCCGAATCTGGTCGCGCGATTTTTCCAGCGATTGCCGTCCGTCGGCGCCGCAAACCAGCACAATCAGAGGCGCTCCCACAGCCGCAGCCTGTTCGATGCAAAACAGGTTGTCGTTGATGGCTGCCTGGCGTTTTTCCTTTTCAACCGATGGGAAAAAACCACCGCGGGCCACCGAAACCACATTCATGCCAAAATCATCCAGCAAAGTTTTTGCTTCTTTCAGGTTTTGGTCTTCCAGTACATTCCGCCAGATGGTGATTCCATGAATCCCGGCAGCGGAGTAGTTTTCAACACATTGCCGCAGATTCCACGGTTTTGTGGTAAGCGTATGCATGCAAAGTTTTGAAAAGTCGGTGATTTCTTTTGTCATTTTATTCGTACTAAATCAAATTTCCGAAAAAAGTCAGATATTTTTCATCTCTGACCATTCTTTGCAGGTACAGTGCCAACTCGCGCGCATGATAGTCGCCCCACATTGACGATTCTCCGCAGGCAATTTTTTGTCCGGCAGGAACATGATCCCAACCGTTAGGCTGGTGGTAAATGCTGTGCAGAATTAATCCCTGGTGTTGCGGATCGGTACTTAAGTAAGGAAAACCGAGCAGCGAATTCAACACCGTCAGACCAGCCTGCCGGTATTTTGTGCTGGTTTCAGTTTCTCCTTTTTCAAGAAGATATTTTCCTAATCGCAACAATCCCTGGGCGCCAATGGCAGCCGCCGAACTGTCAACCGGTTCCCATTCGTTGTACGGATCGGCCGGACGGTTCAAATAATCGCCTATTTTATGGAGGTTTGGCGCACCGGTATCCCAGTATGGAATCCCGTCAACCGGGGTGTTTTCAATGTAAAAATCACAGGTAGCCTGTGCTGCTTTTCGTATCATTTTTTCGATGTTCTGTTTTCCTCCGAAAACAGCCAGTTCTTTTTCCGGCAATTTTTCGAACAGCTCCAATTCTTCGGCAAATCCCAGCATGGCCCAGGCTAATCCGCGCGTCCACGTTGAAAAGCCGGTGTAACCCTGTTGTGAATTCGGGCAGCGAAAATTCCCGTCGTTCACATTAAAAATACTTTCGTGGGCAGTACGTCCCCAAACATCGTATCTGTCGCGGCCTTCGCCATAAAAAACCGAATATTTTGCGGTAGCCGAGATGTGCTGGATTGCCCTTTCGAGCAACGAAATTTTTGTATCGCCTTCACCCTGAAAAACATGGCCAAGCAGGTGGCTCACCATAATAATCCGCACCGACCGGATGGTATCGACAAACAGCGAG
>CAZHKI010000639.1:0-1826 GCA_964533365.1 uncultured Maribellus sp.
ATTTCGTCTCGCCTCAGGCGAGAGAGAAATCTCTACCTAAAACATATTAAAAGAAGTTTACCGGATAATAGTGATTATTTTCATTGATTGTTGAATTTTTGATGCATTGAATTATGATACGCTGATTCGAAGCGGACTAAATTTTCCTTTACATCCTGTGAATTCTGAATCTGTTAAAGCTTATGAGTACTTGTATCAGAGCAAAATACAGATATTGGGGATCATTGGTATTGGTACCGATGAATGGATAAAAAAAATACGTACCTTCATTACGGTCAAATTGAAGATTTTACTAAATTGAAAATTATGACAGCACCATTGAAAGGAACGATATTGGTTGTTGACGACGACGAAGCCATTCTGCCAACAATAAACCAGTTACTTACAACAAACGGGTATGAAGTGATAACTGCCAAAAATGGCAGAGAGGCCCTGGAAAAAGCGCAGATCCTTCAGCCGCAACTGATTCTGCTGGATGTTATCCTTCCCGATATTCCGGGGTTGGAAGTATTGCAGCAAATCAAATCAAATCCCGAAACCCAAAATTGTTTCGTGGTACTGATGTCGTCCATGCTTTTTTCGTCTCACGAAAATTCGGCTACTTTGGAGGCCGGCGCCGACGGGTATATTCTGAAACCATTTCAAAATCGGGAACTGGTAACACGGATTGATACTTTTATGCGGCTCAAAACCACCATTGAAAAGCTGAAAAAAAGCGAGGAAAAACATCGTTTCCTTTTTGAAAATATGACACAGGGCGTTATTTATCATGCTCCAACCGGCGAGGTTATAGAGGCCAACGAAGCCGCAGCCTCCATTCTGGGATTAAGTATGGATCAGCTATTGGGAAAAACTTCACTTGACCCCCGCTGGAAAGCCATCCACGAAGATGGATCGGACTATCCCGGCGAAACTCACCCTGTGATGATGACCATTAAAACCGGAAAAGCAGTCCGGAATTCAGTTATGGGTGTATTTGTTCCCGAACAAAATCAGTACCGGTGGGTCATAATAAATACCACACCCCATTTCATGAACGACGGCTTTACATTATTACGGGTTACCTGTACTGTAGAAGACATAACCGCTCAAAAACTGGCCGACAGTCAGCTCAGGCATACTACTGATTTGTTGCAGTATATTATTCAGCATGATCCCAATTCCATTGCCGTTTACGATACAAACATGAACTACGTGTATGTCAGTCAACGGTTTTTACAAGACAATAAAATCGGGAATCTCGATATCATCGGAAAAAATCATTACGAAGTATTTCCCGATATCCCGCAAAAATGGAAAGACGTTCACCAGCGGGTCATGCAGGGCGAAGTGATCAAATCAGACGATGATTATTTTGTACGGGATGACGGGTCGGTGGTTTATAATGTGTGGGAATGCCGCCCCTGGTATGTAAAAGAAGATGAAATTGGAGGAATTGTTCTTTACACCGAAGTTATTACCCAACGCAAACAGATTGAACTGGCCCTGCGTGAAAGCGAACGCCAGCTTTCTTCTCTGATTGAAAACCTGCCAGGTTTTGTGTACCGGTGCCGGTATGATGAAAACTGGACCATGCTCTACCTCAGCAGCCAGTGCAAAACCATTACCGGTTACGATCCCGATGATTTTATTCTGAACCATAGTTTGACTTTTAATGATATTATCGTTAAAGAATTTCAACCGGAAGTATTTAAAAAGTGGGAAACAGCCGTTCGTGATAAAAGGATGTTCGAAATGGAATACCCGGTTTTAACTGCCGGCGGGGAAAAAAAATGGTTGTGGGAAAGGGGAACCGGCGTTTATAACGATGCGGGTGAGCTTCTTTT
>CAZHKI010000640.1:0-1825 GCA_964533365.1 uncultured Maribellus sp.
AAATTTGAGGTAATTACATATTTGCATTTCGGATGGTGGTTTTTATACCCGAATGCCTGTGCCTCGATTTTGTCGAGGTCGGTGGTGTCGGTGCCCTTTAACTCTATCACCGCAATTACACACGGTGTGGACAAGGGGGCATGCCCCCTTGTAAGAATGGCCCCATCTGCTTTTTTGCTGTTGTCTGTGTTTTTTAATTCGGTTGTAAGGTTAAAATCAGGTTCGGGATTTAATGTATAACCCAGAATTTTCACAAACAATTCCCGAAGAAATCCTTCCTGGAATTGTTCCTCCTTTGCATTTCTTATGTTTTCCTGAATTTCCGGATTGCTAAAATAGTTTTGAAAGTCTGAAAATTTCTTGTCGATTAATGCAATGTCGAGGTCGTTTAGATATTTCTTTTCAACTGATTTCTGAAAGAGGCTCATATTTTGGGTTTCGTTGAGTTTTTGAACACACTAAAATACTATTTTACATTTAGTTCTAATCTAATTATCAGAATAAAAAATCAACCTAAATGAATGAATGATTTACATTTAATTATGCAAATCATTTTTGTAAAATAAATCCGGATAAAGAAGTCGCAGTAAAGAATCAAAATATTTCAATGGCAATGAAAACCGCCTCCCTGGTTATTCGAAACCCAAATGCACCAAAGCATCGCCTTTGTAAACCACCGGTGCGTGGTTCATCCCGATGATGTGCCCGGTTTCCGGGACTTTTATCTTGTATTCATATTTTCCGTACGGGTCGGAGATGGTTCCCATCACTTCGCCTTTGGTTACTTTGGTGCCATCTTTCACAAAAAAACGGAACAAACCGCCCTGCCGGGCACGAATCCAGGTTGAATGCTGAATCAGGATTGACGGCGACGCATGGTTCACCTTTTCCAATTCTCCGGCAAATTCGCGCATTCCGAGGTATTGCATCAGTTTCAGGGTTCCGTACATACCGCGTTTGGTAATCCGGTGGTTAAAATCGTGAGGTTTCCCGCCCTCGAAAAGCAACACTTTTTTCCCGGCCTGCATGGCAGCCTGCCGGAACGATTTTTCGCGTTCGCCAGCATAAACAATAAAGCGCGGATTAAAAGCTTTTGCAAGTTCAAGCAGTTCATCGTTGTTTTTCGGGATGCGGATTTGCGACGAATTAAAACGCCGGGCGCCCCCGGTATGAAAATCGATACAGTAATCAATGTGCGGAATAATTTCATTCATTACCTGTGACGCCAGCAGGCTTGCCAGCGAGCCCTTGGCTGTGCCGGGGAAAACCCGGTTTAAATCCTTTCCGTCGGGAAATTCGCGGGTTTGATTGATGAAACCAAAAATGTTGAGTGTGGGGATGCTGATAACCATGCCGCGTTCGGGCTTGGTGTATTTCCGGGCCAGCATTTCGCGGACAATTTCCACGCCGTTCAGTTCGTCGCCGTGAATACCGGCATTCAGCAATAGAACAGGCCCTTCTTCGTGTGCCCGTTCCACAATCACAGGAATTTCAATTTTTGAGAATGTATGCAACCGGGCAATATCGAGTTTTAAAATTCTTTTCTTTCCGGCCGGAATATCTTCACCTAAAATTTTTATTTTCCTGTGTTTTGCCATACGGTTATACATTTCGTTCGATGTACCGGATAATGCTTTTGGCGATATCTTTTCCGGTGGCTTTTTCAATCCCTTCGAGCCCGGGAGAAGAATTGACCTCCAGAATCAGCGGCCCGTGGTCGGACTGCAGCATATCGACGCCGCAAATTCCAAGGCCCATCACGCGGGCAGCTTTTAATGCCACATTTTCCTCTTCTTCGGTAAGTTCAATGATTTCGGCAGTTCCG
>CAZHKI010000641.1:0-1812 GCA_964533365.1 uncultured Maribellus sp.
CTGTCGCCAACCACCTGCACTTTTATGGGTTCGGACCACGAACCGCGCGATTGCGATGTAGAGTACAATTCAGTTCCCATGGGTTGGGATTTGTCGTAACGGCAACGGGTAAAAATCATTTGTTCGCCGCTGGAATTGAGGGCAGCAGCCCCTTCCTCATCGGTCGTGTTGATCATCAGGTATTCTTCCAGCAGCTTGGGTTCATCCCATTTCTGCCGCTGAACGCCAAAAGTAGCCCGGAACAAATCGGCGTGATCCTGACCGGTAATCATACTTTTTCGCTTTCCGGTGGCGGCTTTTCTTGCCGAAGTAAAAATAATTTCGTTATCGCGGCCCCCAACAAATACCGGGGCGTAATCGCTTTCGCGCGAATTGAGTTCTTTAATGGGATTAATGATATGCCGGGTGTGATTGGCAACCCATTCCTGGGTTTTCCGGATGGCTTCGAGGCCGGCCAGCGCCCGTGAGTCGCCGGGAACCGAATCTAAAAAAGTACGGTAATTCTCAATCGCCTCCTCGTACTTTTGCGATGACCTCAGCATCTCGGCATGATAATAAATGGCTTTGGGATTGGGATATCCCCGCCGGATGGCATTTTTGTAATACAGGGCTGCCATTTCGTAATCGCCAATGGCCCGGTAACATTCAGCCATCGAAAACGCATATTCCATTCGTTTTACCCGGTCTTTTTCTTTTCGGCTGGCTTTCCGGTATTTTTCAATGGCTTTGTAATATTCACCAATGTCGTGCGCGAGCAGGGCGTCCTTTCCCATCCGGCTTACACCGCAGGAAGAGAAACCAGCAATCACCAGAAAAAGCAAAACAATCCTGAAGTACTTCATGCCCATCATTCATTTCGGGTTGTAAAAATATATTATTTTTTTTAATGACTGTTATGATAACGTTGGTTAAGCCGGTTAAGTATATCACAAAAAAGAAAAAGACCCTGTTGGAACAGAGCCTTTCACATGAGAATTCAATATCAGACAACTACCGCACAAACAACAACTCGCGGTATTTGGGCAGCGGCCACTTTTCGTTATCAACAATCAGTTCCAGTTTATCGATATGGTTCCGGATATCGTCCAGATAGGGCAAAACCGTTTTATCGTACAACTCAGCTTTTTCAATCATATTTTGAATAACATTGGCTTTTTTCCGCGCTTCCACCATGTCTTTGCATTTGGCTTTTATGGCCGAAACGTGTTCAGCAATTTCGCGGATGAGCATTTTTCTTCCGGCAGCAAGTGTTTCGTATTCTTCAGGAGAAAAAACTTCTTTCAGGTAAGCCACATTCTGAAGCAGCATGGTTTGATACTCAACGGCTGTGGGTACAATATGATTGATGGCAATATCACCCAGCACACGCGCTTCAATCTGGATCTTCATAATGAACTTTTCGTACTCCACTTCCACCCGGCCATTTAATTCGGCTTCGTTCAGCACGCCCAGTTTTTCAAACATGGCTTTACTTTTGGGGCGCAGGTAGGCCGACAAGGCTTCCGGAACATTTTTAATGTTTGACAGACCGCGGCGGGCAGCTTCTTTCACCCAGTCGTCGCTGTAACCGTCGCCGTTAAAGCGAATGGGTTTCGATTCGATAATCAGTTCCTTGAGTTTTTGAAAAATGGCTTCATCCTTTTTAACGCCTTTTTCGATCAAAAGATCGACGTCTTTTTTGAAGGCAGTCAACTGGTTGGCCACAACCGTGTTGAGCACAATCAAAGCTGAGGCATTGTTGGCCGACGAACCGACAGCCCTGAATTCGAAGCGGTTTCCGGTAAAAGCAAACGGCGAGGTACGGTTCCGGTC
>CAZHKI010000642.1:0-1809 GCA_964533365.1 uncultured Maribellus sp.
CTACCTGCCATCTCTTTTCTTATGGAAACCTCTTTTTGCCGGATGTGCGACAACAGGTCTCCCGGTGGTTCGGAGACTTCCGGTGCCAAAGTTCCGGGGGGTTCTTCTTCTGATTTATCAGAACTTGTTGCGACGCTGTCTTCTGTGAGGGAATCCGGGTACTCCTGAATGGTGTAATCTGGCATGGCTGCCATGTTTTCCTGCCTTTTATAGGCTTCCATTTTATCAAAAATGATGATGGATTTTTCTGCTTCCGGCAGGCTGTAATTTATTCCCTGCTGGTTGTTTTCCGATACGGATTGTTCTGTTTTTACATTTTCCCCTCCTCCCAGAATATAAAAAATCAGAACGATAAAAGGGAGTAAAACCAAGGGCAATAGCAATAATGCTTTATTCTTTTTCAAAAAGGCCTTCATGTATTTTTTGTTTTAAAATTTGTTCAAAAGAATCAACAGGCAGTTCCAATGCCGAATGACCGGCTGGTTTTATTTTGTCAGGACTTGTATTTTCCGCCGGTGTGGCTGGTGTCTGGTGTTTCACCCGGACAGCCGGGAACCAGATAAAGGAAAGCCCAAACAGCAGAAACAACAGGATAACCGTCAGTGTCCATTTTTTCCTGCGTTTAGCTGGATTAAGAATTTTATCCTTTTCATCCATCTGATTAACCCAGCGGGTAAAGCGGCTTACATCCGTAAATTGACGTGAATGATTGTTGTTGGTTGTTTTACTACTCATCATTTTTGTTTTAAAATGATTTTCTCCGTATGGTTTCAACATCCTGGTTTTGAACAATCCTCCACCCTTCCATCAGGAATCCGTGCGGATTATTGTCCGTTCGGGAGATATTCCTCAGATAGCCCGATGTTTCCAGATTACGGATGGTAATATTTGAAGTGCGTACAATTTTTTGTTTCCCGAAATACAAGAACCGGTAAGGATAACCCGTAAAATCCAGCCGGATGGAATCGGTCTGTACCGTCATGCTGATGTCGGAGGCAATCACCTGGTTATACATATTATTTTCCTTAAACGACTGATATTGTTCCATTGCTGAACGATCGGCCAGGTACAGCGCTTCCTTTACATTTTTCTCGATGTATTCCTTGTCGGGTTCCAGGGTGAAAAACAGTTCGTGGAAACGTTTTACATGGTCGTGGGCTTCTGCCTCGCGGTTTTCTGTCATATTTTCACGAAGGGCTGCCAGCAGTGATTTCCCGTTATCGAGAATATAAATTTTTTGTTTGGATGTTTCCACCATTTTTGCAGAAAGGGTGAAAACATAGGTACTCAGCCCTGTAATGCCCAGGCTTATTACAAGCAAAACATAGACGGTAAACCGAAATTTCTGCCGGATGTCAAATTGTTTTTTCATGTATCAGATTTTTAATTTTGAGTATTGAGCATTGAATATTGAAAATTCATTATTTCATGGTCCCTTTGGTGATGGCCATTACTGCCGCTGTCCGTACCATTCTCCCACCTCCGGTACCAGTCCCGGAAGCCTGGACTATCCATGATGCTATTTTGGGGACCAGTGCCATCCCGATAATTCCACAGATGGGCACAACCAGGTTGGATACATAAAACATTTGTGGCTGGTAAACCGGCAGGGCATTTATCAGGACAATCTCCTGCTCCAGTACATAAATCAGTATTTCCTGGACAAGGGAAAGGACAAGCAGGGCAATGGGCAGATAGAGGTTGACATTCACAAACCGGGCTATCCACTGCAGGTAGTTGTCCTGGAAACCATCAAATATGGAAATGGCAAATACCAGTGGACCGAAAATGACAAGCAACACACAAAAT
>CAZHKI010000643.1:0-1805 GCA_964533365.1 uncultured Maribellus sp.
AGATGGTTGAGCCGGAAAGTTTCGTTTTTAAACAGCAGCAATGAAAAAATCATAAAAACCACCAGGGTAATCACTTCCTGAATAACTTTCAGTTCGACTAAGGAGTACGGGCCACCGTTTCCCTTAAACCCAATGCGATTGGCCGGCACCTGGAAAAAATATTCAAAAAGGGCAATTCCCCAGCTTATGAGTACAATACCAAACAAAGGAAGAGTCTCAAACCATTTCAGTTCCCTGAATTTCAGATGACCATACCAGGCAAACGTCATAAACGTATTCGACAAAACCAGTAATCCAATGGTATATAATGATTTCATATTACATCAAAAAAAACGTGCAATATTAACTGAAAAACCGGATGATTGTTCCAGTTTTTTTTAATTAATTTTTAATGTTAATTTATCATACAGAATGATTTACCAGTAAAACATCATTCCCTGTATTTAATGATATATACTGCAGATTGTTGATTCAGGCGGACTACCAGAATAATTTTGTTTTTCAATTCAAAATACCGGGAATAAAAGTTGTTCATCCAAAACCGTCCTGTTATTTGCTTAGCTTTTCCTTGTAAAATTTCCAGAAAGCCACTTTAATCTCATCGCGCACGCGGTAATATTCACTTTGAATAAATTCGGGCGTTCCCGTTGCATGCGACGGATCGTCGAAACCGATGTGCAGCCGGTGTTTCACATTGCCCAAAAATGCCGGACAGTTTTCGTTGGCGCCCCCGCAAACGGTTATCACGTAATCCCATTCTTTATCCAAATACAAATCCACCGAATCGGAAGTGTGATGGCTGATGTCAATGCCAATTTCCTTCATCACTTCCACAGCTTTGTGATTGAGTTTTCCGGAAGCTTCTGTTCCAGCCGAAGCCACTTCGAGCCTGTTGTCAAACGATTGCAGAAAACCATGTGCCATCTGGCTGCGACACGAGTTACCCGTGCAAAGAATCAGTACTTTTATATTATCCAAATGCATATTCTTTATAAATTTTTTATAAAAAGACGATAGTGAATTTCTTCGTTCATTAATCTGAGTAATTAATTCAGTTTTGCCATAATCTGACTGGCAGAAAGGACTCCGTAATGCCGGAAAAATTCGTCGCCCTTGCTATCAAGCAGAATTTGCATGGGAACAGCGGAAATTCCGTAATATTGAATCAGTTTCTGATTGTCGGGGTCCATGATATGCAGGAAAACCACATTGACTTTTACTTTATCTGAATTTCTGATTTCTTCCAGAACCGGTTCCATTTGTTTGCACATTGCACATCCTGATGAACCAAATTCGAGCAGGGTAAAACGGTAATCCAGGCCGTTTTGTGCATAATTGAAGTGGGTGCAGACGTATTCCTCCGCCGTGAGATTGACTTGAATGCCTGCCTGAACTTTCATTTTCTCAGAAATAATCCGGTTGAACCAGTTCTTATTAAGAAAACCAACCAGCAGCAGTCCCGGGATAAGGGCAATGAATAAATACAATCCAACCTTTTTTACCATCCGGCCTCCATTTTTAGCAAAGGTAGCGGTTTCCATCAATAACTCTCTCTGTAAAAAACCAGATACTCCCCGGGTTGGTATAAAAAGTTCGTTGGTTAAGAAACAAATCGCCGCAAAAAATGTATTCGGGAAGAAGACCATATAAAAAAAAGGAAAGAATACTTTTTTAATGGGATAGAAGTTTGATAAATAACATTTTATTTCTACTTTTGCGCTTCCAAAAATAAAAGTATAATTTAAAAATTGATGTTTATGTTGAATCAGTATGAAACCGTTTTCATTTGTACTCCCGTTTTATCT
>CAZHKI010000644.1:0-1796 GCA_964533365.1 uncultured Maribellus sp.
AAGAGGCTGTCTAAAAAGAAAATTTAGGCAGCCTTATTTTTTTGACCTTAGGCGGCAAGACTTGTATTATAATTTAGAAAAGCTGGTCGAATACCTGTTTTGATTATAAGAAGAATCCGGATAACGACAAAGAATTGTTGTTTACAGGACAATTTTTCGGCACTTTTAGCCCCAGAGTCAATTTTCCGGGAAAGTTTCGAGAGGTTAATGGCAATGGCAAGCACGGCAAAGTCCATTTCAACGTTGTCCTGCCCGAAGTGCCGGAACCGGAGATAGCCGCCATCATAGCGGATATGCGAAAAAACAGGTTCCGGTTCCACACATCGTTTTTTCCTGTGCTTTATCCCCTCTTCCGAAAGCAATAGTTCGCGCGCCTTTGCTTTGAGTCGTCGTAAATTGTGGTTTATTTCTATGCGGCGGTTTTCTTTTGCTTTAAAACACATCCCCCTGAGCGGACAGCCCGTGCAGTTTGCCGCCTGGTAAATTGTTATTTCAGATTTGTACCCGTTCCCGTTAGTCGTTGTTTTATTTCCTGTCTTTTCAAGGTGTTGTCCCATGGGGCATACAAAGTAATCGTCTGTTGCATTATAGTACAGGTTTTCGGGGGTAAAAGCGTTTTCCCTGAACTTCTTTTTCTGCTCTGCATGAAAATAATTGTACTTTACAAAAGCTTCCACCTGGTTGTTTTCCATAAAACCGTAATTTTCTTCGCTGCCATATCCGGCATCGGCAACAACTGTTTTGGGATAGGCGCTGTAACTTTTTTCCCAGTCCTGAAAAAACGGAACCATGGTGAGTGTATCGGTCGGGTTCGGGAAAAAATCAAAATGGGTAATAAATTGATTCTCGGTGCCAATCTGAAGGTTATAGGCAGGTTTCAATTGCCCATTTTGCATATGGTCGTCTTTCAATCGCATAAAAGTACCCGACTTATCGGTTTTGGAATAACTATTCCTGGTACCCAAAACTTTAAGGTGGTTTTCGTATTCACGCAACTTTGGAAGGTGCTTTTCTTCCAATGTTTTGACGGCCTTTTGCTTTTCTTTTGAAAGGTTTTCCCGGTTAATTTTTGCAATACGTTTTTTCAATTCTTCGGAGTTTATCGGGGTGGGCGGCTGGTCATCGGGAAGGTTGTCCTGCGCAATCCCTTCGTCTATCATTTTCAGTATCCCCCTGATTTTTGTTTCGAGCCTGGCCTTGTTCTTTTCCACCGTTTTGCGCCATACAAAAGTGTAGCGACCAGCCCGGGATTCCATTTTTGTGCCATCAATATACACGGTCTGTAAACTGATGTGACCCATTTCAACCAACATCAGCACAACCTGGATGAAAAGTTGGTTGATTGTGCCTTTTAAATGCTGAGAGCGGAAGTTGTTCACCGTCCTGAAATCGGGGGTCTGGTTCCCCGACAGCCACATGTAGTGAACATTCTCCTGCAATTGTTTCCCAATTTTACGGCACGAATAAATGTTGTTCATGTAGGCGTAAAACAATACTTTCAGCATCATCCCCGGGTGAAAAGACGAAGCACCCCCTCCTTTATAAGTCTTTTCTAAGGCCGAAATATCAAGTTCGTCAACAATTTGATTGACCAGCCGAACGGGAGCGTTTTCTGCTATATTCTGGTCTAATCGGGCAGGGAAAAGTGAAATTTGGCCTTGCAAATTTGATTTGTAAACCGGTTTTCTCATTCTTGGCACTCATTGGTAATTATGCAATTAATTTACTAAATATCATTGAGTTAACACAGGGAATCCGAATAAAAAAAAGAGGCTAATCTCTTTTTAGACAGCCTC
>CAZHKI010000645.1:0-1325 GCA_964533365.1 uncultured Maribellus sp.
TAAAATTTACCGTGTGCAGGGGAGCGAAATCCGGAGAAAGGATTACCCGCATAAAACCGAACTTCCACATAAACACAATTACTACGAAATGTGCTTTTTTACCGGTGGCAGCGGTGAGCATGAAATCGATTTTGTTTCGCGGCCCATTGTCGCGCCCAGCATCCATTTTATTCGGCCTGGTCAGGTTCACCTCATCCGGCGGGGCGATGATTACAAAGGTTACCTGGTGATTTTTTCGGAAGAATTTTACAACCTCCGGTTTCAAAATCTCGAAATTATTCCGGGCTATCCGCTGGTTACCCGGCTTGAAGACGGCCCCATTTTGAAACTTGGGAAAGAGCAGTTCGACGAGTTTTTTCAACTGGTGAAAAACATCGAACATGAACTGGAAACGAAAGATGCCGATTCGGAAGAAATTATTGTTTCGTACCTGAAAATATTTTTTCTGAAACTGCGGCAGAATTTTTTGAAACTGGTCAACGCACAAAATCAACCCGTGGGGACCATGCAAAGCAAGGTTTACGAATTTAACCAACTGGTTGACCGATATTACGGGCAAATCAACCAGGTAAAGGAATATGCCGAAATTATGGGCGAGTCGCCCGTTCAGCTCAACCGGATTATCAAATCGGTGACCGGCAAAACCGCCAGCGATCTGATTATTGAACGGCTAATTCTCGAAGCCAAACGGCTGTTGCTTTTTTCCGCTTTAAGCAACAAGGAGGTGGCTTATCGGCTCAATTATGAAGATCCATCGTATTTTGCCCGTATTTTCCGAAAAAAAACAGGATTCACTCCTTCGGCTTTCCGGGCAAAAATGAAGGACAACTATTCGTAATTTTTTTAATTCACCACATTTTTAGGTTTTCCTGATAGAAAAGCTTCCAGGTTTTCGGCGGCAATCTGCATCAGGCGGGATCGGGCTTCGGCTGTGGCCCAGGCAATGTGCGGTGTAATGAAACAGTTTTTTGCTTGGATCAGCGGGTTTCCGGCAATTGGTGGTTCTGCCGACAAAACATCGAGCCCCGCGCCGGCAATACGGCCGGTGTTCAGCGCTTCGGCCAAATCATGCTCATTGACAAGCGGCCCGCGCCCGGTATTGACCAAAAATGCCGACGGTTTCATTTTTGCCAGAGTGTTTTTATTGATGAACCCGGCATTTTCAGCCGTCAGCGGACAGTTGATACTGATGAAATCGCTTTCGGTGAGCAAGGCATCCAAATCAACCTGTACGGCATCCAGGCTGGATTCTTTTCTGCTTCGGTTATGAAAAATCACTTTCATTCCGAATGCCAGCCCGATGCGGGCCACAGCCTGGCCAATTT
>CAZHKI010000645.1:1335-1791 GCA_964533365.1 uncultured Maribellus sp.
TTTGCCCGAATCCAATGATGCCCAGCGTTTTTCCGGCCAGTTCGGTTTGCGGTGTTAACTGGTAGCTGAAGTCGGCACATTCATTCCACCCGCCCTTTTCCACCGATGCCGCATGTACCGATACATTCTGCGCAAAATGGAGAATATGCGAAAAAACCATCTGTGCCACCGAAGCGGTACTGTAAGCCGGTATGTTGGTCACCACAATTCCGGCCTCGCGGGCGGCATTCACATCCACCACATTGTAGCCGGTGGCCAGTACGCCAATGTATTTCAGCTTTGGCATCTGCGCTATAATGTTTTTATCGAAAACTACTTTGTTGGTAATGGCAATTTCGGCTTTGCGGGCACGTTCAACCGTCAGTTCCGGCGGGGTGCGTTCGTAAATGGTGCAATCGCCCAGTTCTTCGAATTGTTCCCAGTTCAAATCACCAGGATTCAACGTGTATCCGTCCA
>CAZHKI010000646.1:0-1782 GCA_964533365.1 uncultured Maribellus sp.
ATTAAAAATGGCCGCGGGAACATTGCCCCTGGCAATGGAAACCATAACCACCGACGACGACACGGTGGAAGGCAATGCAGCCAGAAACAGAAAAGCCAGCCAGATGGTTTGACCTTTTTCGCCGGTAGCAAAAGGAAAAAACGGAAGGATAATCATAGGGAAAAGCAGGAAGGTGGAAAGCTGTACCATTACATGCAACTTCCAGTTTTTTAGCCCGGTCTTAATTTGTTCCGGGCTCAGCTTCAGCCCATAAAAAAAGAAAATCAGCGAAATCCCGATACTACCCATCAGGTCAATGGGAATCCGGCTTTCCTTACTTCCCCACTGCGGAAAGAAATAGGCCAGAATTACATCGGCAATGATGGAAAGGACAAATTTGTCAATTTTAATCTTCATTCACATTCAGTTTTCAGCATACCGGGTTACAACAACCCGACCGGGTGGGCAAATATAATACATAAAAAACATCCGTTTTCTTTTTCATACCCGTACCGGTTTAACGTTATTTGAATAACAAATGACGGGAATTGAAACCAGACAATTTTTTGTATTACTGTTCCACCAAATCATTTTTTAGAAAACCGGCTGTTTGGCGGATGGTTTGGGAAAGCGGCGAGTAGGCGAATGGAATTTGCCGGGTAATTTTACTGCCGTCGAAATGGCTGACTGAATTCGAAGCCGCAGCCGTTTCGCGGGTTATCACGGAAGGTTTCCGGCTGAACCACTCCAGAATTGTTGCGGCCCGCCACGCAATCTGAAGGATAAAATCGGAAGCAAAATAGTTAGGGGCAGGTTTTCTCAGTGCTTCGGCAATCCGGGCGAACAATTCCTGATAACTCACGTTTTCGGCATTCAAAATATACCGCTGGTTTTTAGCCGTTTCAAAATGGGCTTCATCCATCAGCAAAACCATGGCGCGGACCACATCGTTAACATCCACAAAACCGGTGACGCCTTTGGTATAAAATTTCAAACCGTCGAAAATGGTTTTAAAAAACCTGGAACTGCCGGCTTCCCAGTTCCCCGGGCCTAAAATCACCGACGGGTTCACAATCACCGCATCGAGGCCTTCTTCCATTCCACGCCAGATTTCGGCTTCCGAAAAAAATTTGCTTTCGGAATATCCTGAAACCTTTTTCGAGGGCGTCCAGTTGGTTTCTTCGGTAACGGGCTGCCCTCCGGATAACTGCCCGAGAGCGGCCACTGAACTCACATGGCAGATTTTTTTTACGCCGTTTTCAAGGGCAGCATTCACCAGGTTGGCGGTCCCTTCCACGTTGTTGGCAATCATTTTTGCCCGTTCTTTCGGTTCAAAGGAGACAATGGCTGCGCAGTGGTATATTACGGTTACACCAACGAGCATTTCTTCGAGTGAATAATAATCGAGAATATCGCCGTCAATCCAATCAATCTGGTCAAAAAGTGTGGTGTGATTTTCAGAATAATACGAGAAAATTTTCAAAACCTGTTGCAAATTACTGGTCTCCCGTTTCAGCGCTTTTACTTTTTTCCCTGCTGCGGTAAGTTGATACAGCAAGTGCGCCCCAACCAGTCCTGTTCCGCCTGTTACAAAAATCATAGATAATTTTTTAGCTGTTCCAGGGCAACACCGGTTTTGCCCCAAATTCTTTGGCCGAAATTTTTTCTATCCTCACTTTTATAATGCCCACATTGGTTACTGCCGGGGTGCTGAATTTAAATTCGAGAGGGCTGTATTGTTTCATTAACAATTGCAGGCAGCGGTATTTTTCATCGTAATCACTGATAAATTCAACCGTACCT
>CAZHKI010000647.1:0-1229 GCA_964533365.1 uncultured Maribellus sp.
ACAAAAAACTGCATTTCCATTTGTTCGAATTCGCGCATGCGGAAGATGAACTGACGCGCCACAATTTCGTTGCGGAAAGCTTTTCCAATCTGGGCAATTCCGAACGGAATTTTCATGCGCCCGGTTTTCTGCACATTCAGGTAATTCACAAAAATTCCCTGGGCTGTTTCGGGGCGAAGATATATTTTCAGTGCGCCATCGGCAGTGGAACCCATTTCAGTAGAAAACATCAGGTTGAACTGGCGCACTTCGGTCCAGTTGCGGGTGCCCGAAATCGGGCATACAATTTCCTCATCAACAATAATCTGGCGCAGTTCATCGAGGTTTCCGTCGTTCAATGCTTTGGCAAAACGGTTGTGCAGCGCATCCCACTTTTGCTGGTTTTCGAGCACGCGCGGATTGGTTTCGCGAAACTGCTGTTCGCTGAAAGACTCGCCAAAGCGTTTGTGTGCCTTTTCAATTTCCTTGCTGATTTTATCTTCGATTTTGGCCAACTGTTCTTCAATCAAAACGTCGGCGCGATACCGTTTTTTCGAATCTTTGTTGTCGATGAGCGGGTCGTTAAATGCATCGACATGGCCGGAAGCTTTCCAGATGGTGGGGTGCATAAAAATGGCCGAGTCGATGCCCACCACGTTTTCGTGCAACAGCACCATGCTGTCCCACCAGTATTTTTTGATGTTGTTTTTCAGCTCAACGCCATACTGGCCATAATCGTAAACTGCGCTGAGCCCGTCGTAAATTTCGCTCGACTGAAACACGTATCCATATTCCTTGCAGTGCGCTACCAGTTTTTTGAAAAGATCTTCCTGTGCCATTTGTTTTTATTTTCGAAATTGAACGACAAAAATAAAATATAATTGGTTGTGAGGAAATGTCTGTGAAATATTATAAAAATTCTCCGTGAAAATAATTTGGCCACACCGGCTCAAACACCAAGCCAATTCATTGATTTTAAATGAATTGAAATGGGATAAAAGCTAAAACCCTAGGCACAATGACTATTTTGTCAAATTTTTGATCTCCCCGGTTTTTCCGGCCATAAGGTTATTGATGTGAGAGCTGACCTTTTCGGCGGCAGGAGCCGATCGGAGGACAATATACCGGTGCAAACCTTCCGGATTGTTTTCCCATCGGTTAACGCCTTCAGAATCAACCATACAACGTCCGGCTACGGTTGAAAAATAATGCGCAGACTGATCGAGCAAAAGGTAAACAATCAACTGGTC
>CAZHKI010000647.1:1239-1781 GCA_964533365.1 uncultured Maribellus sp.
CCAACTCGGACGCCCGGCAAAGTTATTATACAACTCGTAAGCCCTGTACACAGGATGTTTGGAACCGAGCATATTTTTCAACTTCAAATCACCGGTAATCACCTGATTTCCAACTTCCCATCCGCAAAAAACGATTTCCTTTTCCCAATGATTCACGCAATACACCGTCGACAGCGGATCGGGCCGGTAAAAATTCGCTTCTTTCCCCGATGGATATTGTCCGCCCATACAAAGCCATTTCTTTATTTTTTGGTGAGTGAGCCGTTTGCCATTGAGGGAAGAAATGGAGTCGGGGGCCGACTGAAGCAACCGACTGAAACTACTCAGGTGCCCGATTGTGATAAGGGTTACTGACTCGTCATCAGCATCGGCAAGAAGTTTCCGGTACAAAACAACGGCATCGGCAGCCTCTTCATGCGATTGAATTCCAGCCGGAAATTCTTCTGCAATTTGACGGGTGTAGCGTGAATGATTTTTCAGGGTTTCCTGGCCTTTTAAGAACCCGACCGGGATATGAGGCAATCCATAAAACTGATGAATTG
>CAZHKI010000648.1:0-1779 GCA_964533365.1 uncultured Maribellus sp.
GCTGCCACCTTCGGCAAACAGTTTTTCGGCGCTGGTGTATTTCTCGTCGATAAGAAATTGGGCACAATCGTTAAAATCGGTGAACGTATTCATTTTTTTGAGCAGTTTCCCGTCCTCGTACCATTTACGTCCATAAATCTGGCCTCCGCGAATGTGGGCAATAGCGTAAACGAACCCACGATCGAGCAACGACAAGCGGGAAAGGCTGAATGTGGGTTCCATTTCATAACCGTAAGAACCATAACCATAAATCAATGCCGGGTTGTTGCCGTTTTTCTCCATCCCTTTCCGGTAAACCATTGATATTGGAATTTTCGTTCCATCGCCTGCGGTGGCATAAATCCGTTTGGTTTCGTAATTGTTTTTGTCGAATCCGCCTAATATTTCCTGTTGTTTAAGCAAAGTACGTTCTTTGGTTTTCATATTGAAATCGAAAGTTGAATTGGGCGTAGTCATCGAAGTGTAACTAAAACGAAATAATTCGGTGTTGAAATCCACGTTTACATCGGAAAATGCGGCATAAACCTCCTCGTCAAAACCGATGTAATATTCTTCACCTTTCCAGGGCATTACACGCAATTGAGTGATTCCCTCCTTTTTTTCAGAAACCACGAGGTAATCTTTAAAAATATCGAAATCTTCAAAAAAGACATCCGACCGGTGAGCAATTACATCCTGCCAGTTTTCTTTTCCGGTTTTTGTAACCGGTGTTTTTACCAGTTTAAAATTGAGCGCATCGAGGTTGGTGCGGATGTAAAAATCGTTTCCAAAATGCTCCACCTGGTATTCAAGGCCGCGGGTGCGAGGCTGTATAACTTGAAATTCGCCGCCCGGATTACTGGCATCAAGAAACCGGTATTCAGAAGTAAGTGTACTTTCGCTGCCAATCATCAGGTATTTTTCCGACTTGGTTTTAAAAATAAAAGTTGAAAACGTTTCGTCGGCTTCGTAATATACCTCTACATCGTTTTCGGCAGGAGTGCCAAGTGTATGTTTCATGATTTTTGCCGAACGGAGCGTCACGTCATCTTTCAACACGTAATATACGGTCTTATTATCGGCAGCCCAGGTGGCGCCGCCAGCCGTGAGTGGAATCTGGTCGTTCAGCAGTTCGCCGGTTTCGAGGTTTTTGAAATAAATGGTGTATTTACGGCGGCTGAGGGTATCCACGCCAAAAGCCAGTAACTTATTATCGGGGCTGACCGCTGTTCCGCCTACGGCATAATATTCGTAACCTTCGGCCATTTTATTAATGTCGAGCATAATTTCCTCCGGCGCCTCCAGAGATTCCTTTTTGCGGCAAACCAGGTAATATTCAGTTTCGGGAAGGGTACGGCTGTAATAAAAGTAGCCATTCCGCTGGTATGGCACTGACTCGTCTTCGGGTTTGATTTTCGATTTGATTTCTTCGAATAATTTATCCTGCAACGGAATGGTGTGTTTCATCACGGCATCCTTGTAGGCATTCTCAGCTTCGAGGTGGGCTATCACTTCCGGGTTTTCACGGTCGTTCATCCAGTAATAATTATCGACGCGGGTGTCGCCATGGATGGTCAATTCTTTCGGGACTTTTTTTGCAACCGGCGGTTTAACCTGAACACCAGTGGAACACGAAACAATAATTAAGCTAATCAGGAATAGTTGGAAAAACAGATGGTTCATTTTTTGAATTTTAATGTACCTGACGAAAATACAAATTGAAACAGATTATTCGGGGAATTAATATAAAAAATCACTGTTGTCCGGTAAACTTCTTTTAAAATGTTTCAGGTTGAGATT
>CAZHKI010000649.1:0-1774 GCA_964533365.1 uncultured Maribellus sp.
TACTTTGTCTTCCTTTCCTTACTAACTGTTGAATCGTTGGCATAAATACCTGTTTTTATATCATTAATAATCAATTCAAAAATGGATTGCAAAAGTATGCAAAAATCCTTAAAAACAATACCTTCCAAAGGGAAAAATACATACCACCCCCTTGAAACGGCACGCAAAAGTACAAATTATCAGGAAAGTACCATACGTTTATTGCTTTTTTTTCGAAAATTTAAAGTTGAATTTGTTAGAGGCCAGATGAAAATAAATTTTCCGAGAATGATTTATTCGTTCTTTATCCGTTCGTTCCACAATGCTTTTAACGGATTAAAGATTCGTTGAATGAGTTTCAGGTTTTCCGTTATTATTTCGGACTGCCCCATCAGGTGATTTTGCAGTTCAAGGTTGTTATTGTAATTGGTTACCAAACCATTGGGAAATTCAACTTCAACCATATAAAAATTATCATCGGGCACCAGTGAAACATTTTTAACCTTCCCCCTCACCAGGCCATATTCCATATAAGGATAGTTGTCGAATTTTACATTCACATCCAAACCGGGCTTTACTTTTCCTGAACCGCGAACAGGCAGTTCGACTTTACCGACCAGTTGCCCCACATTTTCGGGGACAATGGTAAAGGCCTTGTCGCCCTGTGTTACATTTTGGTTTTCGCTCCAGAATTTATTAAACGTTACCACCCCGGCAATGGGCGATCTCATCAAATAAGTCAATTCCCAATTGCTGATTTCGCTTTTCAGGTTATTAAATGCCTCGAGCAAATCAGAGCGGTATTTGTTTCGCTGATCGTAAAACAATTTGTCGTTTTCAATGATTTCCTGCTCCAGTTTGTTCATGTCGATTTGTTTCTCGGCCAGGGTTGACCGCATTCCGTCGAACGCCGACTTTTTACTCAACATTTCAGATTCGGCGCTTTCCAAATCGGTGGAAGAAATAACTCCACGGGCAATGAGTGTTTTCTGCCGCTCGTAATTTCGCAGCTTAATTTTATATTCCTCTTCCACTGCATTTTTTTGTTCCCACAACCGGTCGTATAAAATCCGGGCCATTTCCAGTTGCTTTTTCAGCGATGCATTCATCTTCGGATAATAATCCAGCTCCACAAAAACAACAAATTCATCGTATTTGGTAAGGAACTGTGAATAATATTCCTGCAGTGAACCTAACTGCAGATTTTTATCAAAAGGAAAGTGCTTTTCAAATCCAACTTCATCAAAAACCAATTGTGCTGTATCCATCATCATTTTCAATTTCAATACATCGGTATAATCCGACGGATTTTGAATCAAGGCGATGATTTGTCCTGCATTTACTTTTTGGTTATCGGCAACGAACAGTTCTTCGATTTTCCCGGTTGACCTGGCCACCAGGGTAGCCGGTGGATTTTCAGTGGTGACTACAATTTTCGATTGGATGATATCGGGATAACGAAAAATAAAGGAGAATACAATAATTAATACCAGAACAAAAATAAAGATAAGAATTCCATACCGGACAATGCCCGACGGAATGCCTCCCAGGATTTCCTGAACCTCGGTTGAACGGATTTCGATGGAACTTCTCTTGCTTCCGGGATTTTCAGCCGGACGCGAGCTAGTGTCATTCGCACTATGTTTTGTACTATTTGGCATATTTATTTTACTCTCCTTTCGACTCACATTATTATAGCCGGAAGAAATCGTTTATGTTCCAAGCTCCAGTTGGTTTTTAACCAATTCAAAATATTTCCCTTTTTTGCTAATAAGTTCATCATGTTTCCCGAGTT
>CAZHKI010000650.1:0-1773 GCA_964533365.1 uncultured Maribellus sp.
CCTGGTTGAGTTCCAACCCGAATTGTTAGGTGGAGTGAATGTTATCAGGGGCAACGCCGAAGGAGCAGAAAAAATCAATGCCGAAGGCGAAATTCAAACTTCGCCCCGGAAATTTGCAGCCATTCCTTACTATGCCTGGGCACACCGCGGGCCGGGGCAAATGGCCGTCTGGATCCCCACATCGAAAGAATCAACCCGGGCCAAACCTTTTCCCACCTTTGCATCGACCAGCAGGGTGGAAGCATCGCTCGAAACACCTGCTATCCGCGGAATCAACGACCAGCTTTTACCCAAAAACTCGGCCGACAAAACCCATCCGACTTACCACTGGTGGCCCCGAACCGGCGAAACACACTGGATCATTTATCACTTTGAAAAACCTACTATGGTAACAGAATCGGAAGTTTACTGGCTGAAAGACATTCCAAATGGCGGCTGCAATTTGCCCGAAAAATGGAAACTCTATTATAAATCGGGCGAAAAGTGGCTGGAAGTCATTACCGATTCTCCATACCCTTTAGAAGAAAATAAGCTAAATAAACTGGTATTTCAACCAATAAAAACAACTGCCCTGAAACTTGAGGTTGTGCTTTCGAAAGATTATTCGGCCGGATTACACGAATGGATTGTCAATTGAGCGGAAAGATTTTTTCCAAATAAACTAAACCTGAAAAAATGAAAAACCTGATTTTTACCTACTTAATCATAACTCTTGCCATTTCGGCTGTTGCTCAGGAACCGCAGTTAACTGTTTCAAAACCACCTGTTGATCTTGGTTTGGCGGGCTTTTACAAAAAATACATCGACGCGGCCGGAATCCCGGTGATCAGTTCGTGGCGCGTACCCGACGAAGCATTGATAAAAGTAGCGCAAATGACAGAATTTTTCCTGAATAACCTGCCCGGTGAAGTAGCCGCAAACCTGCGAAATAACAAAACCCGTGTAGGCATCCTGGCCCGCTACGAAGGCACCACCGACATGCCGGAATATGCACACATGGCCAGCGACACCAGCGTAAACTGGGATGTACGCGCCCGCGGACTGGGCGGGACATTGCAGCTCCCCATGACGTCGTGTGCCGAAGAAAACATTCTGTGTTACCAAATCGACAAATACCACGCGGAAGATATTTTCATCCACGAATTTTCGCACACTATCCACGCCGTGGGAATACTTCCCACTAATCCTGAATTTAACGACGTTTTACAGAAAGCCCTGGATGCAGCCATTGCTGGCGGAAAATGGGAAAACACTTACGCCGCCACCAACATCTGGGAATACTGGGCCGAAGGGGTACAATCGTGGTTCAACGTAAATGCCGACGTGCCCCAACCCGATGGCAAACACAACCATGTGAACACCCGCGAAGAACTGAAAAGTTACGACCCGGTTTTGTATCAGATTGTTGCGTCCTATTTTCCTGAAGTGGAATTCGAACTGTCGTGCCACTGCCGAAAATAAACGCTGCATTTGAGGCAGAGGCAATTTTCACAATTATACCAGAGCATATAAAAATTTGTTTAACGGACCAGTTCGTAAACCTCTGCTTTAATCAAATCGAACAGGTACACGTTCTGAAAGCGCGATTCGAATTTGTGGTTCATCACTTTTTCGGCCAGGTGATAATTACGGACGCCCTGCAGCCGGTCGGTAGTAATCAGCAACCAGTAGTAATTCAGCCGCTGTTTCTGGTAAATCCTTAGCTTTTCGTCCTTTTTGTGAATCGCTTTCCGAATGTCGTCAACCACGTCGTTTGAAATCCCGAGGTTGTTT
>CAZHKI010000651.1:0-1769 GCA_964533365.1 uncultured Maribellus sp.
TGGTAACTCATGCCTTTATTCATGCCAGTTGGTCGCATCTGATTGTCAATATGCTGGTACTTTACTTCTTTGGCCGGGCCATCGAAAGTTACCTGGGTTACTATTTCGGGAACCGGGCCACTTTCTATTTTCTGATGCTCTATTTTGGCGGCATCCTGGCTTCCAACATCTGGAGCCTGATCAAACACAAAAACAACTACTATTACAATGCCGTTGGCGCATCGGGCGCTGTTTCGGCCGTGTTATTCGCTTTCATTTTTTTCGATCCGCTTGAACCTATTTTGCTTTTCGCCATTCTTCCCATCCCCGGTATACTGTTTGCCGCGGGCTATCTGCTGTATTCGTACCAAATGAGCAAACGCGACAACGACAATGTAGCGCACGATGCCCATTTTCTCGGGGCAGTTTTCGGATTTCTGTTTCCCATTCTGCTCAAGCCCGAATTATTTGACCGGTTTATCGACAAACTGTTTGCATTCCTGTAAAATGAGCCATTTTATTGTTTTCGACGGGAAGGTACAAGGAAAAGACGAGGTGAATCTGACTCCTCTTTTGCTGAATGGTTCTTTCGTTATTTCCCAAAAATTCTGGTTTGGATTTGGTGGAATCCCCTTGTTTTCTGAAAACATTGGATTGCTTTCCCGGCAAATGGAAATCATGCAGTTGCCGCTTCCCGGGATGCTAAAAAACGAGCGGGAACTTTTCAGGCTTACCAAGCGAATGCTCAATAAAAATAAATTTTACCGGTCGGGCCTTGTTTCTCTCCAGATTTTTATGAACGGGGATGAACCACTAATCATAATTACCAGCAAAGCATCTGACCAATTCCGCTTCCCTTTTCATGAAAATGGTATTTTTCTGAATTTTTCGCCAATCAGGAAACAGGCGCCCCCGGAACTAAGCCGTTTTTCTTTTTTTAACCGCCCGTTATGGAAAGCAGCCGGGGCCGGACTTCGCGGTTCAGTTTTCCAAAACTCCGTTCTGCTCAACGAAAACAACCAGGTTTGCGAATGCATCGGGGCCAATCTTTTTATGATAAAAGGAAACACGATGATTACACCTGCGCTGAAAACCGGTTGTTACGAAGACCTGTTACGAAATCTTCTCCTCGAAATTGCCGGAGAACTTAAACTAAAAGTTTTCGAATCGGACAAAATTACAAAAGAAGAAATGCTGACCATGAATGAAATTTTCATTGCCAGCGAAGGAAGCGGGATTCAATGGATTTTGGGAATCGAGAACAAACGTTTTGTCCATCACTTTTCCGAAATCATTTATGAACAGTTGGATCGTCGGCTGAAAGAGAAAGTCCATTAATTCAACGACGGGTTTTCGGGGAAATTTTCCCAGATGGTGTAACGGCTCCCGGCTTTTTTTACAAAATCGACCCACGATGCCTGGTTCAGTTCCCTCATTACGGTTTCTTCGTCAACATCGGTAACCAGCCACGAATTTTCCTTGATTTCATCTTCCAGTTGCCCCGAGTCCCACCCGGAATACCCCAGAAAAAAGCGAATATCAGAAGGTTGCAACATACCCAGCCTGATTTGCCGTTTCAGTTCGGTAAAATCGCCTCCCCAGTATAAATCGCCCAACACCTGGATACTCCCGGGCAATTTGTCGCCAAGTTTGTGGATAAAATAAATGGAATCCGTGGACACCGGCCCGCCAATGTAAACTTTGGCATTGAATTCGGGAAAATCGTTAAAAATATCGTGAATCGGAAAATCAATTCTTTTGTTGAGGATAAAACCCACTGCGCCTTTATC
>CAZHKI010000652.1:0-1753 GCA_964533365.1 uncultured Maribellus sp.
CCAACAGGTGCGCGTTCATTTTACGGTTTCGCCCGAGCATCAGGAAGAATTTGAAAAACTGCTGGGCAGAATCAGGGAAGAATACGAAGCCACCTATCATGTTTCATTCGACGTGTCGTTCAGTTGGCAAAAGCCATCGACCGATATTATAGCCGTGGATATGAACAATGAACCGTTCCGCGAAAACGATGGCAGCCTGCATTTTCGCCCGGGCGGGCATGGTGCGTTAATTGAAAACCTGAATGAATTGGATGCCGACATCATTTTCATTAAAAATATCGACAATGTTGTCACTGATAAACTAAAACAACCCACCATCGAATTTAAAAAGGTGCTGGCTGGTTTGTTGTTGAAATATCAGGAAAAGATTTTCTTTTATCAGAAAGAACTGAACGAAAAACATTATGTGGCACTCGATCATGCCTTTCTGGCCGAAGCTGCCAATTTTCTGGAAAACACGCTGAATACCAAACCTGCTTTTAACCAGTATTACACTGAAAAAGAAGAGTTATACCATTATCTGCGTGAAAAATACAACCGGCCATTCAGGGTTTGCGGTATGGTGAGAAATGAAGGCGAACCGGGTGGCGGACCATTTTGGGCAAAGAATCCCGATGGTACCGTTTCGCTGCAGGTAGTCGAAAGCTCACAAATTGATCCGGAAAGCGTACAGCAGCAAAATATTATGAAACATGCCACCTATTTTAATCCGGTTGATTTGGTTTGCGCCATTAAAAACTACAAAGGAGAAAAATTTAACCTGACCGATTTTACCGATCCGGAAACTGGTTTTATTTCAAAAAAATCGAAAGACGGCAAAGAACTGAAAGCACAGGAGCTTCCCGGACTGTGGAATGGCGCCATGAGCAACTGGAATACCTTGTTTGTGGAAGTACCCGTTGAAACGTTTAATCCGGTGAAAACTGTTAACGATTTGTTGCGCGAACAGCACCAGTAGTTGCAAAAGGTGCAATAAATCCGATGGAATTGTTAATTTTGCAGATTGATTTTTTACAGCGATGAACGAAGAAGAAAGAAATTATTTTGAAGACGAAGACATCAGCGAGGCGTTGAACCGTTTTAAACGTTCGCTGATTTCGGGAAGCAAGAAATATTTCGATGTGTCAGAATTCGAGGGGATTGTTGAGCAATTACTGGAAGAAGGCGATATCAATGCTTCTGAAATAGCGGTGAAACAAGGTATTCAAATTCATCCCCAGGCTGTAGCCCTTCAACTGAAATATGCCCAGGTGCTGCTGAATAAAGGAAAATATGAAGAAGCACTCCGGCGGTTAACCCTGATTGAAAAAGTGGAGAAAACCAATCCCGATGTTCATTTGATAAAAGGTTCGGCCTGGCTGGTTAAAGGCGAGGATGTCAAAGCCAGGGTTGCTTTCCGGAAAGCCATAAAATATGCCGGCAATGAAGTTGACGATGTTTTGTACCACATTGGCTCAGCATACGTTCATGCAGGCGATATTTCATCGGCCATCGTTTATTTTGAAAAAGCGGTTATTGCCAACCCTGAAAACGAAATGGCGCTGTACGATTTGGGTTTTTTCTGCGACCAGACCGGCGATTATGAGAAGAGTGTACAATATTACAATCAATATCTCGACATCGATCCGTTTAACTATTCCACCTGGTTTAATCTCGGAATTACCCATAATAAGGCAGGCAATCACGAAAAAGCCATTGAAGCCTACGAATTTGCCCTGACACTAAACGAAAAATTTCACCAGTCGCTGTTCAA
>CAZHKI010000653.1:0-1740 GCA_964533365.1 uncultured Maribellus sp.
AGATGATTGATGATTTACAAACCCCTAAACACAAAACCAATCATAAATACAGAAGTAGCTTTCCCCTATTAAGTTTTATTCATTGAAAATAAAACCAACCATTAAATCAATTCAAAGATAAATAAAAAGTTTTCAACTGAAAAAGCAGAAATGCCTTAAAAAAATGTGGTACGGGCAGTAAAAGCTATGTTTTCCCATAATGGGAATTTTGTTTTTTTATTGGGAGCCCTAAATGGAGTTGCAACCCCTGATTTTATCTGTTGAATGAGTTATATTTGCCAAAAAATTGCCGTGGCAAGAAATAGAATGAATCCTTTTTATGAAAAGGTAAAGATTGAAGATATTGGAGCTGAAGGAAAAGCGTTGGCCAGAGTGGACAATATGGTTGTTTTTACACAACATGTAATTCCCGGGGATATCGTTGATTTACAGGTTAGTAAAAAAAGAAAGAAGTATCAGGAAGCATATGTTACCAGGATTCACGAATTTTCTGCCGACAGAGTTGAGGCCTTTTGCAGCCATTTTGGGGTTTGTGGTGGGTGCAAATGGCAATTCCTTCCCTATCAGAAACAACTTTTTTATAAACAAAAACAGGTTGATGACCAACTGCGAAGAATTGGGAAAATGGATTTGCCGAAATCCGAATCCATTTTAGCTTCTGAACAAAACATTTTTTACCGAAATAAACTTGAATTTACTTTCTCGGATAAAAGATGGTTAACGAATGAAGAAATACGCTCGGGGGAAAAAGTCGATAACAGTAATTCATTGGGATTTCATGTTCCAGGTTTGTTCGACAAAGTAATTCATATTGACAAATGCTGGCTTCAACCATCTCCATCCAACGAAATACGAAATTTTATTTACCAGTATGCCTTGGATTACGGGCTGGAGTTTTTTGATATTAAAGCAAAACAAGGATTCCTCAGAACACTGATTATCCGCACAAGTTCCATCGGCGAAATCATGGTTATATTATCTTTTTTTAAAGAAGATAAAAAGGAGAGGGAAAAGTTGCTGGAAACCATAAAAAAGCAGTTTCCCGCAATAACTTCGCTGTTGTATGTTATCAATGAAAAAGGCAACGATACGATTACCGATCAGGAAATTATACCCTTTGCCGGGCCGGGTTATATTTGGGAGGAAATGGAAGGCCTGCACTTTAAAATAGGTCCAAAAAGTTTTTATCAGACCAATTCGGCACAGGCTTATAATTTATATAAAACAGCCCGTGAATTTGCTGCGTTCAAAGGTGATGAAATTGTATATGATCTTTATACCGGCACAGGAACTATTGCTCTTTTTGTTGCCCGAAATGTAAAAAAGGTTGTTGGAATTGAATATGTTCCCGAGGCCATCGCCGATGCCAAAGAAAACGCCCATGTGAACCAAATTGAAAATGCTTCGTTTTTCGCCGGCGACATGAAGAATGTTTTAAATGATGATTTTATCAAAGCAAATGGAAAGCCAGATGTGATTATAACCGATCCTCCGCGGGCCGGAATGGATGCCGGTGTTGTTCAAACCATTCTGGAAATAAAACCTTCGCGAATTGTGTATGTCAGTTGTAACCCGGCAACTCAGGCACGCGACCTGGCATTACTTTCAGTTTCCTATAAAATTGTAAAGGTTC
Organism: uncultured Maribellus sp.; assembly: GCA_964533365.1. Classification (GTDB taxonomy): domain Bacteria; phylum Bacteroidota; class Bacteroidia; order Bacteroidales; family Prolixibacteraceae; genus Draconibacterium. The sequence goes on from CAZHKI010000653.1 coordinate 1,634, forward strand.
AGCCGGTCGATATGTTTCCGCACACCCATCATGTGGAGAATGTGGTTTTGCTGGAGTTTACAGGTAATTGAAAATCATTGTTGGATTGAATAGAAAGAGACTTTTAG
>CAZHKI010000654.1:0-1730 GCA_964533365.1 uncultured Maribellus sp.
TTGAATTTTATTCGTCATATTTTACTTACCCAAAAGCAAAAATCGTTTGTTCTAATTGTCAATTATACGAAGCAGGAGGTGAAAACCGGAACTTAAAGAAAGAGAATTCTCTTTGTTCTTTGTCGAAAAGACAATTAAATTTGAACTTACTTTCCGATACAATACAAATTTTTATCCCCCCTGATATAAATTTTCCCGTCGGCAAAAGCCGGGGTTGTGCCGGCGTGCTCACCAAGTTTATTTTCGGCAATCAGTTTCATCTCTTTACCATACTGATAAATGCGCATCACGCCGTCGTTGTCCATCATATAAATTTTCCCGTCGGCAATCATGGGCGATGAATAGAGTGTTTTACCCACATCGTGCTCCCAGTACTGTTCGCCGGTTTTCAAATCGTAACAAACCAGTACGCCATAACTGGTGGCGATAAAAAGCAGTCCGTTACTTGCCACCGGGCTGGAGGCCTCGGGAAGGTATTCGTCGTTTTCCCAGATTTTGGAACCGGTTTTAACATCAATGGCAACCATGCGCGCATATTCGTTGGCGGCAACCACAATCCCGTCGCTGTATGCCACCGAGGGGCCGACTTCGCCCATCATACAATCGAGCGACCACAACTCTTTCCCGCTTTCCACGTCGTAACCGGCAACAATCGGGTCGGCAGTCAAAATCAACTGGTATTTCCCGTTCACTGAGGCCAAAACCGGACTGGCCCACGAAATTTTCGCCTTGCGTACGGTTTCCCAAACCGTTTCGCCGGTGGCAGCGTCAAATGCAAAAACTTTCCCGCCGCGGTTGGTATCGTACTGAACGAACAGCTTGTTTGCCCAGGTAATTAATGACGAGGAATGTCCGTAATGATTATCGGGAACCCCAAGGTTTTTAGCCCACACCCGTTTCCCGGCCATATCGAAGGCTATTAAATCGCCGGTGGCAAAAATGGCAAACACCCGTTTCCCGTCGGTGGTTAATGTCGGCGCTGAGAGACCGGTATCTTCGGTCACTTTGGGCGGTGCAGCCGGTGATCCCGTAATGTAGTCGGCTTTCCCGGTCCACAACAGTTTGCCGTCGGCCCGGTTATAACAATAAACTTCACGGCTTTGATTATCAGAACCGGCAATAAATACTTTATCGCCCCAAACCACCGGTGAGTTGTACCCGCGTTTGGGAACCGGCGATTTCCAGAGAACATTGGTACCGGCAACGCCGTCCCACTGGGTTGGAATATTTTTATGATAGCTTACGCCCTGTGCCAGCGGCCCGCGAAACGAGTTGTGGTTTTTCTGCAGATCGGCCAGCGTAAACCCGGAGGATACTGTTTCGGCAGTTGTTGGTTCAGCAACCGGTTGCGATTCAGCCGGACTGTCTGGCTGATCCGGCACAGCGGCTGATTCATCCGGCAAAGTTTCGGATTCCGGTGAAACGACACCCACCTCAATTACCTGAATTCCCTGATCCTGCGGCGTTGTTTCCGCCTGAACAGTTTCGTTTTCCACCTGGTAGCTGTTCAAGTGGTTGACGCTTAAAAACGACGCGCCAAAAGCCAGCGCCAAAACCACCACTCCCACAATGATAATTCCTTTCTGGGCCAGGATTCGGCTTGTAATTTCATTCTCCAGAACCGGATCGGGCTGTTCAATTTTTGATTTCAATGAATAATAGGAACGAAGCGCCAGCGCCAGTACCACCGCGCCAAACAGCAAAAGACAGGCCCCGGTTTTAACCTGCCA
>CAZHKI010000655.1:0-1714 GCA_964533365.1 uncultured Maribellus sp.
AGATAATGTTTCCGTTTGATCGAATTACTGGTCATTGTTCATCTAAGTTTACTGTAATGATAACCATTGCCCCTTAGCTGATGCTTAACAACTCAGGTATTAACCGGTTAACAGATTCTTAATTTTTCATTAATTAAAATCAAAACTATTTGATTGAAAAGATTTTATCTGGCTTAAACTTTTTTCTTTTAAAATTTGGGGTTCTTTAAAAATAGTCTATTTTTGGTTCATAAATAACGTCAAATTAAGAGAAAACAGAATGCGACAGATGAAAAAATGGCTAACATATTTGTTCCTGCAAGTGTCATTTTTCACCTGCTTTCAGGCGAATAAAGCCAATGCTACGGAGTTTTCTGATTACACATTTCTGATAGCCGAAGCAAATTCAGACAATTTGAATAATCCCAAATTCTGGGAAATTTTTACTGCCAACAATTACTCCGGGATCAGAGTTGGAACCCAGATGCTGAAGAAAAATATCATATTGACAGAAACGCGACAGGATTTTTCTTACCTGCTAGGTCAGATACAAAAAATTTCAGAAAGCAACGAATCAAAGATTTTTCCTGTTTTTCTGGATTATCAGGGCGAGATTGCCGTTCTCGATTCGGTTATAAAAAGTTCGGTCCTGTCATCCAGAATTTTCTTTTTGCCCATGGGCGAAACCTGGCCTTCCATTGATTACCTGATTCAGGCAAAACGGAATATTATCTTTTTCATTAACAGTGAAACCGGTTACGAAAGCCGGCTCCTTCACCATCTTAACCATTACGTTTCGCAGGTTTCTACCGCAGATATTTCAGGGAATACCGGTTACTGGCAAAGCTCCGGATCCAATCTCGAACTTTTTATGATCGCTGATTTCGATCGCCTGCCCATTAAAACGGCATCGTCGCTTCGCGGGCTGAACATGATTCCCGATTACATTAATTTTTTACTCGAAAAATGGACAAAATTCGGGAAACGTCCTAACTTTCTTATGGTTGACGGTGATAACCTGGAGGGATTTTCATTTATTATTTCGCAGTTGAATTCGTTTACCTGGATTAACGGAATGATCAAAATTTCAGGAAAAATTGCTGAAAAGGTTTACTGGAAAAGTCCTGATGTTACGGTAACCGGGGGAAAATTCAGTTTCCCGTACAGGGGTGGCGAAGAAATAATTCTTTCTCCTTTTGTTCCGGGATACCGTTTGACTCCGCAACACATTGTTGTAACGGGCGAAATGGAAATCCCCGAGAGTTACGTGATACTGGCATCCCCAGTCAATCTTTCCGATGGTATAACCGGGAATTTTCATTTCGAGGGGGCCATTTCGAATGCACTGGCGCCCGATATGGTTTTTCAAGGCGACAATTTTACATTCAGCCAGGATATTGAACGCGGCGAAGTATTGAAACTTCCCGAGAACGCCAGTATTAACCTTGGAAATCCCGACCATTTCGGAATCCGGAACAGCAGTTTTACCGTAAGTTGTTTTGCTAAATTTTCAGAAATACTGGAATTTGGCGACAATGCCATCATAGGCAATCACGAAAGTGAATACCGGCGGGGGCTTCACTTAATTTTACGTTCAGGTCACCCCTACTTTGGCCTGTGGTCGAACGACTATGTATCGGAAGAAAAACTCCGGCCTAATACATGGTACCATATTGTTTGGCGGTATGTAATTGAAACCGGCGAACAGTCAATTTTTCTGAATGGAAAAAACATT
>CAZHKI010000656.1:0-1710 GCA_964533365.1 uncultured Maribellus sp.
GTATCTTTGCCGAGCGGTCGCCGGTGGAAACCATGGTTTTACGTTTCAGTGAAATTTCGTCGATATATTTTTGGTATTCCATGTTGTAAATGCGCGTACGCAGTTCCGACATGGCTTTGGCCAGGTTTTTCAACTGCGATTTTTCATCCTGACAAGTGACCACAATTCCGGTTGGAATGTGTGTCAACCTGATTGCCGAGTAAGTGGTATTGACCGATTGACCGCCGGGGCCTGAAGAACAGTATGTATCTTTTCTGATGTCGGTTTCTTTCAGTTCCACATCAAATTCTTCGGCTTCGGGCAAAACGGCAACGGTTGCCGCAGAAGTGTGAACACGCCCCTGTGTTTCGGTTTGCGGTACACGCTGTACACGGTGAACGCCCGATTCGTACTTTAGAATGCCGTAAACACCTTCTCCGGTGACTTTGGCCACAATTTCCTTGTACCCGCCCGAAGTTCCCTCGCTGATGTTGGTCACTTCCATACGCCAGCCTTTTTGTTCGCAAAATTTGGAATACATGCGGAAAAGGTCGCCGGCAAAAAGACTGGCTTCATCGCCGCCGGTGCCTGCACGGATTTCGAGGATTGCATTTTTGCCATCTTCCGGATCAGCCGGGACCAGCAAAAATTTGATTTCCTTTTCTTTTTCAGGAATCATTTTTTCGGCCAGTTCAATTTCTTCCCAGGCCATTTCGCGCAGTTCGGGGTCGGTTTCCTGTTCCAGTATTTCTTTTCCCGATTCGATATTGTCCACCATGTTTTTGTACTCACGAAATACGCCGACTAATTTTTCGAGGTTCTTATATTCCTGGTTGAGTTTTACGTAGCGTTTCATATCGGTCATTGCTGCCGGATCGGTTATTTGTTGTTGAATTTCTTCAAACCGGTGTTTGATTGATTCGTATTTTTCGAGTAATTCGTATTGTGCCATTTTGTTTTTTCGTTGTATTCCCAATTGAAAGGGAAATGTTAAATGAATTTGATGAAGAGGTAGCCGGGAGTGTTTTGAATTTTGGGAAGCTAATAAAAGTAAGTTCCTTTGTCGGAAATGATGGTTAGTTTTTTTCCGTTGAAAGGTTCAACCCGGCCGATTACTTTAGCATCAATGTTGAACGATTTTGAAATCGAAATAATTTCTTCGGCAATTTCAGGCTGAGTGTAAATTTCGAACCGGTGCCCCATGTTAAACACTTTGTACATTTCTTTCCATCCGGTTTCCGAATGTTCCTGAATGAGTTTAAAAAGTGGCGGCACAGGGAACATGTTGTCCTTTATTACATGCACATTTTCAATAAAATGCAGTACCTTGGTTTGTGCACCGCCCGAGCAGTGGATCATTCCTGAAATTTGGGTTCGGTAAGTATCCAGAATTTTTTTGATGACCGGCGCATAGGTCCGGGTAGGCGATAAAACTAATTTTCCGGCGTCAATTCCCAGTTCTTCAATGGTATCGGTAAGTCTGCATTTTCCAGAATAAACCAGTTTCGAAGGAACCTTCGGGTCAAAACTTTCGGGGTATTTTTCAGCCAGGTAATTGGCAAAAACATCGTGGCGCGCCGAAGTCAACCCATTACTTCCCATCCCGCCGTTGTATTCGCTTTCGTAGCTAGCCTGACCGGTTGATGAAAGTCCCACGATTACATTTCCGGCTGCGATTTTGTCGGCAGAAACTACGTCTGAACGTTTCATGCGGCAGGTTACAGTTGAATC
>CAZHKI010000657.1:0-1703 GCA_964533365.1 uncultured Maribellus sp.
ACATTGAATGGTAATTTTATTATCTTCGGCGTAGTTAAAACCGTTGCTTTTGGATATTAATGATTCCATATTAGTCGATAACCTGCGAAGAGGCGATTTGCATTCTTTTGATTTGTTGTTTGGAAAATATGGGAAAAAGCTTTACGGTTTTGCAGTCCGCTATCTGAAATCGGAAGCCGATGCCGAAGAACTGGTTCAGGATGTGTATGTGAAAATATGGGAAAACCGGGGAAAGCTGAAAAAGGAATCTTCATTCAAATCGTACCTGTTTACCATCGCGTATAACGACATTTGTAAGGTTTTCAGGCGAAGAAATTACCAGAAAATGTATATGAATGAAATTATCTCCAGGGAAGGTTATTTTGAACCTGTGGAAGAAAAGGCCGATTATTCTTTCGACCTGGAACAGATTGAGTTGCTGATTGATAAACTACCTCCCCGGCGAAAGGAAATTTTTAACCTAAGGCACAAGAAAGGAAAAAGCTCGAAAGAAATTGCAAATGAGTTGAATATTTCCCCTGGTACTGTTGATAATAATATTTCAGAAGCTCTGGATTTCATTCGTAAAAACCTGAACAAAAACAACCTTGAAATTCTTCTGCTTATTTCATTGTTCCTTAGTTGATTATGATAATTTTTTATTTTTAGGACTTTCCCGGGAAAAAAAGTTGATTTTTAGCCGTGAGATTTTTTAAACTCATGGATATAATATCCAGGTAAACATACCGACATGTTCAATCGGATTTATGAAAGAAAAGGAAATAAATACAACAATCATTGATAAATATCTTTCCGGTGATTCCAATGCAGGAGAGCAACAGTATATAAAAGAACTTTTTGCCGAAGGAGAAGAAAATTCAGGCTTAAAAAAGTATGTGTCGGATGATTGGAACACGTACCTGAAAAATGCTCGTTCAGACGGAAAAGACATTAGCCATATTCTGGACAGGATACATCATCAGATTCATTTAACGGAATCGGTGAAAAAGAAAAGGATGGGGCGAAAAATTTATTTTTGGTATTCGTCAGTGGCCGCAGCAGTTTTGGTCCCGTTGCTGATTTTGTCCGGTTATTTGTTTTATCTGTCAGGGACAGATACTTCCGGTAAAAATGAAAATGCTGTGGTTTCGCAGATTTACGCCCCAATGATGTCGCGGGTACAGTTTGCCTTGCCCGATGGCACCACCGGCTGGCTCAACAGCAATTCCACGCTCGAATATTCTATCCCTTTCAGCAAGAACCGGAATATAAAGCTTTCAGGCGAAGCTTTTCTGGATGTTGCCCACGACAAACTCCACCCTTTTTTAATCAACGTGAAAGACGCCACCATCAAAGTGCTTGGAACAAGGTTGAATGTTAACGGTTATCCCGACGAGAATTATCTGGAAGTGGTTTTGGAAGAGGGTAAGATTGAATTTTCATCTGAGAATAGTCCCCGGAAAGCTGTAATGAACCCGTCGGAGAAAATTATTTATAAAGACGGATCAATTGTAAGTTACGAAAGAACCGACACTGAAAAATATACCTCGTGGAAGGATGGGAAACTGGTTTTCAGGGGCGACCCCATGGAAGAAGTGGCCCGCAGGATCGAACGATGGTATAATGTGAGAGTGGTGCTGGATGATGAAGTATTAAAAACCTATTCATTCAGGGCAACATTTGACGACGATTCGTTGCCCGAATTGCTGCGGTTATTAAGTATG
>CAZHKI010000658.1:0-1689 GCA_964533365.1 uncultured Maribellus sp.
TTACGACGCCAACCGTCGCTTTTTTCTGGCTCAGTATTTTCGCGATCACTACGACGAATGGCTGCGGAATACTGCCGTCCCGCTCTCCCCCATTTACATCAATAAAATTGAAGTGTGGATTACCAACAAAACCAGTAATTTTACCGAATCGCGCAATGTCCTTGCCTTTCAGGACCTTGGCGAACACGGCGAGTACATCTACAATACCATACCCGCTTTTCAGGAAAACGCCGGATTACCCTACCCCGAAAACATTTACCCGCACAGCAATGCCAACGGCTTGTATAATGAAATGACCAACACCTACAGCGGAATCCGCGATGTGCAAAACATTACGGCTATCATGTCGCAGTTCGGTCCGGGATTTGCAGGAGGTCAGGATTTTGAGAAAGTGGAACAGGCCCGGAAACTTAGTGAATCGGAATATACCATCAACTACAGTCTGGGTTACATCTCGCTGAATTCGGCATTGAACGCCGACGAGGTACTGGCCGTTGCTTTCAGCTACACGTCAAACGGCAAAACATTCCAGGTGGGCGAATTCTCCACCGACGGGGTAAATGCCCCCAATACGCTCATCATGAAACTGCTGAAAGGGACCAACCTCACCCCTAAACTCCCAACCTGGAAACTGATGATGAAAAACATTTATAACCTCAATGCTTATCAGCTTTCCAGCGAAAATTTTTCATTGAATGTGATGTACATGAACGACTCGACCGGGAATTACATCAACTACCTTCCTGAAGGAAAATTAGAAGGGCATGTGTTGCTGGAAGTGATGAACCTCGACAAACTGAACAAACAGCTTGACCCCAGCAAAGATGGAATATTCGATTTTGTGGAAGGGATAACGGTAAACTCATCCAACGGGAGGATTATTTTTCCTGTGCTGGAACCATTTGGCCGGCATCTGGCCGATTCCATAGCCGATCCCATCCTGGCACGAAAATATACGTTCCAGTCGCTTTACGATTCAACACGGATTTATGCCGAACAGGACGCGGAGCACAACAAATTCAGGTTAACAGGGAGCTATAAGGGTGCGTCAAGTACCGATATAGCGCTGAACACGCTAAATGTTGCCCAGGGTTCGGTTAAAGTAACTGCCGGTGGCCGTACGCTGGTCGAAAATGTCGATTATACAGTAGATTACACACTGGGCCGTATTAAAATCATTAACCAGGCACTGCTCGATTCAGGCACTCCCATTCAGGTAACTACTGAAAGTGAAGACCTGTTTACCATGCAGCGAAAAACGCTGATGGGGGCACACGCCAACTATGCCTTCTCCGATAATTTTAACATCGGGGCAACTGCTTTGTACATGCACGAAAGGCCGCTTACCCAAAAAGTCAACTTTGGCGAAGACCCGATTTCCAACCTGATGGTTGGCTTCGATGCACGCTACTCCTCCGAAAGCAAATGGTTAACCAAAGCCATCGACGCCATTCCGTTTTACAATACCAAAGCCACTTCATCCATCGATTTTGAAGGAGAGGTTGCGCAATTAATTCCGGGGCATTCGAAAGTTATTGACAAAAGCGGAACCGTATATATCGACGATTTTGAAGGGACCAAAACATCGATCGACCTGCGCACCCGCCAGTCGTGGATGCTGGCCAGCACACCGCAACTGCAAAACAACCTGTTCCCCGAAGCAAGCATGAACAATTCACTGGAATATGG
>CAZHKI010000659.1:0-206 GCA_964533365.1 uncultured Maribellus sp.
AGATAACCGTTGAATTCGGGCTGATTTCACTGAAACAATTTAAACTTCAGGAAGACATTTGGGAACGGCGTTACCTGATGAAAACCCTGGCCGACGAATACCAACTGGGTTCGTCAGCCGACCTCGGGATTAATCTGAATTATTCTTTTACCCCGGCTGTCAGCGCCGATTTTACCATCATGAACGGCGAGGGTTACCACAACATT
>CAZHKI010000659.1:216-1684 GCA_964533365.1 uncultured Maribellus sp.
GGACTACCGTTTGGATTAGTAAAAACTGGGTGTCGAAGCTGTTTTACGATTTTACTTACGACCACATCAACGAATCGACGCTGCTGTTTTTTACTTCGTACGATTACCGGAAAAGATGGAACCTGGCCGGGGAAGTGGCTTACCGGAAAAACTACGGATGGAAAGAGGGGCATAACATTTTTGGGCTGTCGGTGTACGGGAAATACAACATCACCAGCCAGTATCAGTTGTTTGCCCGGTACGATCGGGTTACCTCGAATATTCCTAATGGGAAAGTCATTCCGTGGAACCTTGCCGGCGACGGCACTGCGCTGGTGGCTGGAGTCCAGTTCAACCCGATCAAAAACATCAAAATGGCGCTGAACTATCACGACTGGTACCCGTGGGCTGCCAATGCCCGTGGCGGTGGTTTTATTTACCTCGATTTGGAAGTTAAAATGTAAAACGAAGGGAAATGAACGATCGCATAATTACTATCATTTTAATGGTGTTGCTTTTTACCGGCTGCCGGAAAAGCGATTATTTCCTTGATAACGGCAACAGCGCCGTCACTGACAACGGAACCGGTACCGGCACGGTAACCTGGACCAAAGACAAACAATATGTTCTCGAAGGTTTTGTTTTTGTGAACGACGGTCAAACCCTTACCATCGAGCCGGGAACGGTTGTCCGGTTCAAATCAGGGAAGGGTGAAAATGCCAGCGCCCTGATTGTGGCGCGCGGCGGGAAAATTATGGCCGAGGGAACGGCCAAAGATCCCATCATTTTTACAGCCGAAGACGATGACCTGATCCTTTCCGTTCCGAAAAATGAACGGGGACTGTGGGGCGGGCTTATTATTTTGGGCAACGCCCCCATCAACCTGCAGGGCGGCGAAGCTTCCATCGACGGGATTCCCTATGCCGAACCCCGCGGAATTTTTGGTGGCGCCGACGAAAACGACAACTCCGGTATTTTAAAATATGTATCCATTCGCCACGGCGGGACCAACATCGGCGACGGCAATGAAATCAACGGGCTGACATTGGGCGGGGTAGGCCGTAAAACGGAAATTGATTATGTGGAAATTATTTCGAACGAAGACGATGGTGTGGAAATTTTCGGGGGAACGGTCAATCTCAAACATATTGTGGTTTCGGGCTGCGGCGACGATGCTTTTGATTATGATTTGGGCTGGAGCGGGAACGGCCAGTTCTGGCTCGCGGTGCAATCAGCAAACCTTGGCGACAACATGATTGAAGCCAGCGGCGGTATTAATCCGGTTAACGGGTTACCAATGTCGATCCCCAAAATTTTTAATGCGACCCTGGTAGGGAACGGGAACTCGGGTGCTGGGGCCTGTGTCACTTTTAATAAATTTGCAGGGGGACTTTTGGCCAACTCGGTTATTGTTAACGATAACCACGGCGTCATTGTGGAGGTAACCGATGGCAACAACGACAGTTTCAGCCAGTGGAAACAGGGGAAC
>CAZHKI010000660.1:0-1666 GCA_964533365.1 uncultured Maribellus sp.
ATGGCCCGCGGCTGTTTTTGCCAGGTTGATGGCATGCCGCATATATTTTTCATTTGGCTTGAAGGCTTGTTCCATCCTCCTCCTTTCCAGTTCCTGAACACCTGCTTCCCTTCCGGTTCCTTCCAAAACCGGTCAGCTCACAAAAATAGCCGTTGGAAATTCCTTTCTGAATGCGTAGTGAAACGTGGGGATAAACCTCTTTCACAGCGGCATATAACACAAAAATCAGGCTTCGGATATACAAACGGATCCCGTCGGGATGAGAAACATCGAAAAACTCAACACGCTTGGGTTTCACCACGCAAAACGATAATTCTTTCACCTGGTGGTTCACAATGGCCCCGCACACCCGGTTTTTCAACTGGATATTCAAATCCTGGCTGATTTCGAGCAGGGAAGTTCCCAGCGGATAAGTATGGGTTGAGTTGGTGTTTATGCAAAAAATTTCGACTTGTTTCATCACTTTTTTGTTTTCAGATGTGTAAATGTATGAAATAACGGTTGACTTTACAACCCGGGCTGAAGGTTCATTTAACCTTCCAGTTCCTGTTTTAAAAATTTAGCCGTAAATGATTTCTTGGTTTTCGCGATTTCTTCGGGAGTTCCGGTGCAGAGGATCTCGCCTCCGTTCTTACCGCCTTCCGGCCCGAGATCGACAATGTAGTCGGCCACTTTTATCACATCCATATTATGCTCAATGACAATCACGGTATTTCCCTTGTCCACCAGCTTGTTTAACACTTCCAGCAAAACACGGATATCTTCGAAATGGAGCCCGGTAGTTGGTTCATCGAGGATGTAAAGCGTTTTCCCGGTATCGCGTTTGGCTAATTCGGCTGCCAGTTTTACACGCTGCGATTCGCCGCCGGACAACGTGGTTGACGACTGCCCCAGCGTGATATAACCCAGACCAACTTCCTGCAAAGTTTTCAGTTTCACTGCAATGGACGGAATATTCTCGAAGAATTCAACACCCTGGTTGATGGTCATATCGAGTACGTCGCTGATGGATTTTCCCTTGTACCTGACTTCAAGGGTTTCGCGGTTGTATCGTTTCCCGTTGCATTTGTCGCAGTGCACATACACGTCGGGGAGGAAATTCATTTCAATCAGTTTCATTCCCCCACCTTCACATTCCTCGCAGCGGCCGCCTTTCACATTGAACGAAAACCGGCCGGCTTTGTAGTCTCTAATTTTCGATTCGGGCAACTGAGCAAACAGGTTGCGGATGTCGGAGAAAATGTTGGTGTAGGTAACCGGGTTGGAACGCGGGGTACGCCCAATGGGCGACTGATCCACGCGGATAACCTTATCGATGTGTTCCAGTCCTTTCACTTGCCTGAATGGCAGCGGATCTTCCAGTGAACGGTAAAAGTGTTGGCTCAGGATGGGTTGCAGCGTGGCGTTGATCAGTGTCGATTTTCCGCTTCCCGACACCCCGGTAACACAAATAAACCTTCCCAGCGGAATTTCGAGCGTAACATTCTTTAGGTTGTTCCCGGTGCATCCTTCCAGTATCAGATACTTTGCATCGCCATTCCTTCTCACAGCCGGGACTGGAATTTTTCGCCGGTTGTTCAGGTAATCCGAAGTCAGGGTTTTAATTTTCATCACATCCTCCGGAGTTCCGGCAGCGACCACTTCGCCGCCGTGCCGACCGGCAAAA
>CAZHKI010000661.1:0-1655 GCA_964533365.1 uncultured Maribellus sp.
GGCCAGGCTGTCCTTGCTTCGGTAAAAATATTCATCAATTTTCCATAAAGTCCTTGCCGGGTCACCCTTCAGATAATAGCAAAGCGAAAGTTCATAACATACAAAACGGTACAGCGAATCGGCAGGATTTGAGAAGTAAATGGGCTGCAGTTCTTTCAGCATTTGTTCAAACTGTCCCATGTGCTTGTAACACAAGGCTTTTCGATATTTGAAAAAATTAATGTCGTCCAGGCTTTTGGCCTCAAAAATCATTCGCTCATATTCGATTGATGCTTCAAAGTATTGGTTTCCGAAGAATAAACTGTCGCATTTTTCAACTGCTTCGCTGCTATTCAAAGAAGTTGCGCAAAGGAATATGAAGCTGAAAAAGAATTTGGTTGTGTATGGCATTATTATATTCATTTTCACTGACTTTAACAGAAACAACAGAACCATAAATATTTGAAACATAGTTTACAACAAAAATACTTCCGAAGATAATGGTCTTAGCATCGGCAATACCGCTTTTATGGTAATTTTCCCAGGTAATCAGTCCAAATCCAAACGAACCAATCATTGATGCAATTCCTGCCCCGGTTTTCCCGGCATAAATTTTTCCCGTACCAGGAATTATTCCTGACATTATTCCGGCTAAAACGGGTGATTTTGAATTACGCGTTTCCTGTTTCATGCAAATATCTGCCAAGGCAGATACTTGTTCACTAAATGTAGCAATCTCAGTATTTACCAGTTCAAGTTGTTGCTCTGCCTGCCTCCAGTTTCCCTGGAGCATTTCCATCCCTGCCCGTTGAAAATTCAGCAGCGACAAATTGGGCTCCTCCTGAATATCCATCTCCTCAAAAATTTTCCGGGCACCAAGGTAGTTTTTAAGATAAATCTGGTTATATCCGGCAAAAAAGTGCGATTTCCAGAAAAAAGAAGACTCTCGGCTGACTTCGAGCAACGACAGGGTTGACAGTTCCAGATTTTTAAGCGAATAATGGGCCCAGCCGCGGTAATAATTCAACGAATCCTGTTGCAAATTCTGATATTGCATCGTATCCCGTTCAATTAAATAAATTACCTCATTGTAATATCCTTTATTCATCAGGTGCCTGATAAAAGGAATTTCACTTTTATCCTGTGATAACCCGGGGAAAACGAGCATAATAAAAACTACAAGTACAACATACTTCATTTGTAGCACTTTACAGGGTCATGAAACCGATGAGTTATTGGGTCAATTTCGTTGAAATTCAAATCAGTGGCAGCAATCCGGTTACAGCGGTTCAACCGGTCAAACGTTAAAAGTGTCCCTTTTATCAAACCAAATTCTTTAAAGGCCTGCTTACTGAAATCGGAACAACTTGGGTTGTATAAACAACTGGCTGAAAGGTGTTGCGAAAAATAATTCTGATACACATACAATGAACCACCATAAATCAGGCTGATTGGATTACTGTTTTTAAAAGTTTTGGGTTGATTTTTATTGAAAAAAGCTCTTTGCACTTTAACCGGTGCCATTTGACTGGCTACCGAATCGGCAAGCAGGATGTCAGCTTTCAAATCAATTTTCTGGGCATGAACTGCTGTTGAAATTGATAACAAAAAAATACAACTAATTACTTCCAGTACTTTTAATTGGTTTAGCATTCTCTGGTATTTTGAAATTGAAG
>CAZHKI010000662.1:0-1623 GCA_964533365.1 uncultured Maribellus sp.
AAGAGCTTATTGATCGATTTTGGTTTCTAAATTTCCTGAGCTTATACTTCCACGAAGCTGGTAAACTATCTTTTTAACATACAACGCCCATTCCGATTGAGATCTGGTTTTGTCAAACATACTGTATGGGAGTGGTTTACCAAAATAAATACTAATCTCCGTGTTGCGATGTTTCATCGTTTCGTCGGCAAGAAAAAACATTTCCAGGTTCCATTTAATTTTTAAAAATTTCCGGAGGTTGGCAATTCTGTAAAATCGGTTGGAATTTCGTCCGCTGATAAAAACCGGAATAATATCGCGCTGGTGTTGAACGGCCTTGGCAATAAAATGCTTTTTCCATTCCAGGTCGACGATTTTCCCTTTAACTTTTCGCGAAGCCAGTCCCGATGGAAAAACCATAATTTGTTGTTCGGAGTTGTAGGTTTCATCCAGAATTTTTGCAACATGACGGCTGTGGCCGCCATGTTTGTTTACCGGAACAAATAAAGGCCTCAGATTGGGGATGTTGAATAAAATGTCGTTGCTTAACGCTTTGAACTCTCCCAGTTTACGATTTATGATCCGCATCAGCAACATTCCGTCGAAACCACCCAGCGGGTGGTTGCTGGCAAAAATAAACCGCCCCGTTTCCGGGATATTCTCAATGCCGTAGATGTGTTCCTTTACGTTAAATTCGGCAACTACCTTTTCAACAAAATCCATCCCCTGGAGGTGACCGTTTCGTTTCAGTAAATCGTTGATAAAATCGATATGCATAATCCGGGTGATATACCGGTAAACAAACCCTGGCATCAGTCTGGCCAGCCGTGCATTTTTTGATACAAATACCTCACGGATGTTGATGGGTTTAAAAGCTTCTGATTTTTCTTCTTCCACGTTTCGGTTTTTTCGCAAAGGTGCAAAATTAGCCATTATTTCATATCATTTCTTTTCTTCTGTTTTTAAAAAACCACAAAGTCATAAAAAGATCCCATACACAGGTGAAAGCTTTTTCCTGCTTTCACGACAGGGAGATGAGTTATTAACGGTTATTGATATTTATTTCTGTTGAAATTAAACTACTGAATATTTGTGTGTTGTAGTCGTAAAAGTCAATTAATTCTCTTTTTTTCAACATTATTTCAACAGTTTTTCAACAAAAATCAATTGTAATGCAGTGGAATAAAGTGGAATAGAGTGGAATATTTTGGAATAAATTCTTACTTTTACCGGTAATAAAAATGGGGTCAGTAGAATGGTCGAATTTGCAGGAACATATAATGCAACCATTGACGATAAAGGCCGTGTGGTTTTGCCTGCTGCTTTTAAGAAGGAGATGGGGGAGTATGCCCTTGAAAATTTGGTCATTGAGCGGAACCTGTTTAGGGATTGTCTTGATATTTATCCTGAACGGTTTTGGAAAGAAAGGGTGGCTGCTTTCAAAAGTACCCTCGATCCTTTTGATGAAGAAGACGATGCTTTCCTTCAGTTTTTCTATGAAAACTTTAAAAAAGTGGCAATGGCGCCAAACGGCCGTGTAAATATTCCTGCTGAATATCTGGAATACGGCAATCTGAAAAAAAATGTGCTGATGATCGGAATGGGTCATTCTATACGAGTGTGGGATACCGACGAGTACAATAA
>CAZHKI010000663.1:0-1607 GCA_964533365.1 uncultured Maribellus sp.
ACCGATCCGGTGCGCGAGCTCGTCGGCCTCGTCGAGGTACTGCGTGGTGAGGAATACGGTAACGCCCTGCGAGCGGTTCAACCCGGTAATAATCTCCCAAAAGTTGGCGCGCGCCAAAGGATCCATTCCCACGGTAGGTTCATCTAAGAATAAAATTTGCGGACGGTGAACCAGAGCCAGTGCACAATGCAGGCGGCGTTTGTTCCCGCCCGAAAGTGCCGATGCTTTTTTGTTTCGCTCGCCCGTGAGCTGAAAAAGTTCGATTAGTTCATCGGCACGCCGGCTGGCCCGGGCTTTTGTCAAGCCAAACAAACGCCCCTGAAAGATTAACATATTCTCCACTTTTTCGGCGGGATCAATTTCGTTTTCCTGCGAGGCCACGCCAATCAGATGCTGAATTTCTGCCGGATTGTTTTCAGGATGAATGCCCGAAATCAGGAAACTGCCCGAATCTTTCGGAATCAAGGTGGTCATAATTTTTACCAGGGTCGATTTACCTGCACCGTTGGGGCCGAGCAGAGTGAAAAACTGACCTTTCTCAATTTCGAGGTTCACCCCTTTCAGTGCTTCCGTGCCATTGGGGTATTTTTTGAAAAGATTGTGAATCAGGATTTCTGCTGCCATAATTGTTACGATTTGAATGTTGCAGCAAAAATAGTTTTAGGGCAGGCTGTGAAAATTGTAAAAAAACGACAAAATGAATCGTGGAAAGCATTCAGCAATTGTCGGCATTGAGATTAAAATCAGGGTATCTGGTAACAAATTCTTTAGGGGTGAACCCTGAGTACGTTTTAAAGTCGTGGATAAAATGCGACTGGTCGAAATAGCCGTTCCGGTAAGCATATTCGGTGAGGTTGATGGGTTCCCCGGCGCTGAAATCGCGCAAGGTTTCCTGAAACCGGATGAGCTTGATGTATTGTTTGGGTGTTTTCCCCAGGTTGCTGGCGAATTTTCGTTCCAGGTTTTTAGGGCTTGTGGCAAGTTTATCCGATAACCGGCTGGCCGTAATCTGGCCCCGGTGTTGTTTGATGAGCTGGATTCCTTTGCATATTAAAAAATTATCGTATTGTGGAATGGGCGAATATTTCCGCATCAGAAAATCTTCAATCACCGAAATTTTGTCGTTGGTCGTTTGGCTTAAAAACAGTTTTTCTTCAACCTGTTTGATTTCTGCGCTGAAAATGTCGGCCAGATCGAAACTCTGGTTTTCAATTTCGGAGAGGGGAAAACGGAAAAAGTGACAGGCGCCGGCCGGGTGGAACTGAACAAAAATTACGCCCGCCTCGCCAAAGGTGGAAACATCGGAAAACGTATTGGTCAATCCGCTGATGATGGTGCGGGGCTGTTGTGAAACGGTATCGTTTTCGTGGCAAACCACAAAGGGATTTTTGTAGTGAAACATCAATTGAACATTCTCCGTCGGGATAACCCTTTCCACAACATCGGCCTCATAAAAATGAGATTCCATAAAGCAGTATTGCCTGATGTAGTTTTTCAGAAACCCGGTGGGATGTACAATTTGAAAGTTCATCTAATGAATTTTTATGCAAAAGTAAATACTTGTATGGTTAAATAAGAGCAATTCCCGAATTTAAACTTATTCGATC
>CAZHKI010000664.1:0-779 GCA_964533365.1 uncultured Maribellus sp.
TGGGACGAAACTGAAGCCCAAAAAACCGAGCGTTTGTCGTGGTGGACCGACGTACGTTTTGGAATGTTTATCCACTGGGGTTTATATGCGCAGGCTGCACGCCACGAGTGGGTGAAAAACCGGGAACGAATTACTAACGAAGATTACCAGAAATATTTCGAAATTTTTAATCCAGATTTATTTGACCCGGCCGATTGGGCAAAAAAAGCCAAAGCCGCCGGAATGAAATATGCCGTCATCACATCGAAACATCACGAGGGTTTTACCATGTTCGATTCGAAATTTACCGACTATAAAGTGACTAACACGCCATACGGGAAAGATATTATAAAGGGATGGGTTGACGCATTTCGCGCTGAAGGGCTGAAAATAGGCTTTTATTATTCGCTTATCGACTGGCACCATCCCGATTACACTATCGACCGCGTTCATCCGCAAAGGGCAAATACCCAGGAAGAATATGATGCCCTGAATAAAGGGAAAAATATGGACGTTTATCGCGATTATATGAAAAAGCAGGTTCGTGAAATCCTGACCAATTATGGTAAAATCGATATTCTTTGGCTCGACTTTTCTTTCCCCGGAGAATTTGGTAAAGGCCGCGACGACTGGGGCTCTGTGGAACTGATTAAAATGGTTCGCGAGTTACAACCGGGAATCCTTATCGACGATCGTGCCGATTTGCAGGATGTGCCCGGGGGGTGGGACTTTATGACCCCGGAACAATACAAAGTGGACAAATGGCCCGAAATCGATGGCAAAAAGATTCCGTGGGAAAC
>CAZHKI010000664.1:789-1606 GCA_964533365.1 uncultured Maribellus sp.
TCAGGTTCATGGGGCTATTATCGTGATGAGTATACCTGGAAAGACAATAAACAACTGCTGGTCCTTTTAATCGAATCGGTCAGTAAAGGAGGCAACCTATTATTAAATGTCGGTCCGACAGCCCGCGGGGTATTCGACGAACGTGCCGATAAGGCACTGGCAGGAATGGGCAATTGGATGAAATATAACAGCCGTTCCATTTACGGTTGTACCCAGGCGCCCGAAAACGTTATGGCTCCGGCCAATACATTATTAACCTACAACCCAAAAACAAACCGGTTGTATATTCACTTGCTCGATTATCCGTTGCAAAATCTGAGGTTGATTGATTTTAAAGGTAAAATCAAATATGCACAGTTTTTACACGATGCATCTGAAATTAAGATTTCGGAACCCCGCCAGCACAATCGCGGGGGCGATGGTCATTCCTCAGGCGATTTGGATTTAAGTCTGCCTGTGACAAAACCCAATGTCGAAATTCCGGTAATCGAACTGTTCTTAAATTAATGTTAAGGCACATACTAATTCTTTGTTTATTAAAGTTTTGGTTGAAATGATTCGTGCAGTGAAATGAAATCAGTAGGAATCATTTTAAATTTAGTAGTTTGATTTACAGTAAAATATGAACAAATGAAACTAAGTTTCATTTGTTTCCGTAAGATTAATTCCTTTTGTGTTTTTGTTGAAGATTGAATTTCAGGAACTTGTCAGAAGACATGATTTTTTTCAAAAAAATTTTTCCTGAAATGTTTGCATGGAAAAAAAACGTGATTACATTTGCACCCGCTTTTAAGGCGGAGTTCAGGAGAAATGATGG
>CAZHKI010000665.1:0-1604 GCA_964533365.1 uncultured Maribellus sp.
CATTACGAAATTGAATCCTATATTGATGGCTCGATTATGACCATTTCCGATGCGCCCTGGCCGGGTCTAACCCCCGACCTGCTCAGCGTTTTCCTCGTGGTGGCAACCCAGGCCAAAGGAAGTGTACTCATTCACCAGAAAATGTTTGAAAGCCGCCTGTTCTTTGTGGATAAACTCATCGACATGGGCGCACAAATCATTCTTTGCGACCCGCACCGTGCAACCGTTATCGGCCTCGACCGGAAACATTGCCTGCGGGCAACCAAAATGACTTCGCCCGACATCCGTGCCGGAATTGCCCTGCTCATTGCCGCCATGTCGGCCCGCGGGAAAAGCACCATTGACAACATTGAACAAATCGACCGGGGTTACGAGAACATCGATCTCCGATTGAACCAACTAGGCGCAAAAATCACAAGACGCTGATTTTGAGTTTAATTTTGTTTAAATACCGGATCTCACTGAACTTTCAGGCTATTCCAACCGTTTCTTTGATTGAATTTTATATTTTTGAACGAAAAGTTATTTATTCATTACTATGAAACTGATATTCATTGCCGCAATTATTTTCTTAAGCACATCGGTTGCCGAAGCACAAAAAATTGGAATTAATATCGGAGATAAAGCTCCTGAATTGATTGGTACTTCACCTGATGGCAAGACCATCAAACTTTCTGACACCAAAGGGAAAGTGGTTTTACTCGATTTTTGGGCTGCCTGGTGTGGCCCTTGCCGCCGCGAAAATCCCACAGTAGTGAATGCCTATCTAAAATATAAGGACAAAAAATTTCAAAACGGAAAAGGATTTACTGTTTTCAGTGTTTCGCTCGATCGCACTGCCGAAGCCTGGACAAAAGCCATTGCCGATGATAAACTCAACTGGCCCTACCACATCAGCGATTTAAAATACTGGCAATCGAAACATGCTGCCATTTACGGGGTGCGCTCCATTCCCACCAACTTTTTACTCGACCAGAACGGGGTAATTATTGCACGCGGACTACGCGGGCCGGCACTGGATGCTGCTCTCTCACAATACCTCAAATAATTCCGGCAAATTTTCCCCGCATAAAATATCTTTTAAATAATTCAAATTGGCACTCATCTTCACCGAAGGGTGTCAATTTGTCGTTTATCTTTGCATGGCAAATTTTTTGATTATTGAGGTTGCAATTAAAAATTTAGGAAATGGCAGAAGAAAAAATCAAAAAAGAAAATCATTCGACTGAAGAACAAGATATGAAAGAAACAACCGCTCCGGTTTCGGAACCAACCGGCGAAGAAGTAAATGACGGCGAACACATTCACGATCATGAAGGGAAAAAGAAAAAATTGAAAAAAGATAAAAAAGATTTAATGATCGATGAATTGACTACCAAGCTGGAAGAATTGTCTGATAAACATTTACGGCTGCAGGCCGAGTTCGACAATTTCCGCCGCCGCACCCTGAAAGAAAAAGCCGACCTCATCAAATCGGGCGGCGAAACGGTCTTAATCCATATTCTGCCGGTGATCGACGATTTTGAACGCGCCCTCGGCTTAATGAGCAACATTCCCGACGAAGATGCGGGCAAACAAGGTACCATACTCATTTACAACAAATT
>CAZHKI010000666.1:0-1581 GCA_964533365.1 uncultured Maribellus sp.
CATCACAATGGCATCGTCAACCACCAGCCCAATGGAAAGTACAATGGCCAGGAGGGTCAGCACATTGATGGTAAAACCGGCGAGGTACATGATGAAGAACGCGCCCACCAGCGAAACCGGTATCACCAGGATAGGCAAAATGGTGGTGCGCCAGTCGCGAAGGAAAATAAAGATGATAACTACAACCAGGAAGAACGCGAGGTAAATGGTATCCATTACTTCTTTTATTGAAGAACGGATGTAGTCGGTATTATCAAATCCAATTTCGATTTGAACATCGTCGGGAAGGTCTTTTTTGATGAATTCCAGCCTTTCGTAAACTTCGTCCACAATTTCAATGTGGTTGGCACCGGGTTGGGGGACAATAACAGTCCCCACCATGGGAATTCCGTTCATTTTCATGATCCCCCGCAAATCTTCCGGGCCAAGTTCTGCCCGGCCAATGTCGCGAACCCGGATTAACTGATCGCCGGATTGTTTAAGAATCAGGCTGTTGAATTCTTCCGGTTTGGTCATCAACCCCAAAGCGCGAATGGTAAGTTCGGTGTTTGTGCCTTCAATGCTTCCGGCGGGAAGTTCAATGTTTTCTCGTAATATGGCATTTCGCACATCAAGGGGGGTCATCTGGTATCCGGCAAGTTTAGCGGGGTCGAGCCAGATACGCATGGCATATCTTTTTTCACCCCAGATCATAACGGCGCTAACCCCCGAAATGGTTTGTAGTTGTTCTTTAAATGTAAGTTCTGCAATTTCCGAGAGTTCAAGCAGTGAGCGTTTTGGACTTTTGACCGCAATAAACATGATGGGACTGGCGTCGGCATCAGCTTTCGAAACGGTGGGAGGGTCACAGTCGCGGGGAAGAAAACGCTGCGCCTGCGATACTTTGTCGCGGACGTCGTTGGCTGCTGTTTCCAAATCGACAGAAAGTTCAAATTCAACCGTAATGTTGCTTCTTCCCTGGCTGCTGCTGCTGCTCAGGGTACGAATGCCCGGAATCCCGTTGATGGATTGTTCCAGCGGTTCAGTAATCTGGGTTTCAACCACGTCGGAGTTGGCGCCGGGATATGAAGTGCTGACCGATATGATGGGCGGGTCAACGCTGGGAAATTCACGGATCCCCAGGTAAGTAATCCCGATTCCACCAAACAGTAGGATAACCAGGGAAAAAACGGTGGCCAGTACCGGGCGTTCAATACTTGTTGATGACAGGCTCATAATTCTAATTTATCGGTTTTTCAATTCTAACCAGCGTATCGAGTTGTACCGGCAGATTATGTCTGAGTTGCAAAATGGCCGTGGTCAGTAATGTGTCCCCGAAATTAAGACCTTCCCTGATTTGAATGTGTGATTCGGTACGTAATCCGGTCTGTACTCTTGTTTTTTCAGCTTTCCCGTTTTTATAAATAAAAACTGTTTCACCATCCATCTCAGGGATTACTGCTTCTGTAGGGACTGAAACTGTGTTGTCAATTTGCGACAGAAGCGCTTTGACGCTGGTAAAACGCCCGGGTTTCAGTTCCTCGCCGGAATTAGGATAAAGCGCCCTGACCACAATGGTACGGGTGTTGACATCGATTTTGG
>CAZHKI010000667.1:0-1224 GCA_964533365.1 uncultured Maribellus sp.
ATCTTCAACGACAATATAAACGTCTTCGTCGGGCAACGACATATGGTACTGTTCGCGGGCAAACCGCTCCAGTTCTGCAACACCTGATTTCAAATCCTCAAGCTTTTCTTTATCGGAAATGATCTGCTTTTTATAAAACTCTTTCTGTTCCTGAAGATCTCTTAGCTTTTGTTTGTTTTGCATATGTGAAACAATGCTGTCTTCGTCAAAAAAAAGAATCCAGGCCATAAACAACACGGAGGCAACAAAATATTTGTTTCTAATTTTTTTAAGGACCAGTTCTTTCATTTTCTTCTTTTCCATCGCCTGCAAAATATGGGATAAAAATAGATCATTTCGGGCATAAAAAAACGGGAGAAGAAAAAATTAGCTCCCGTTTTTATAAACAATGCAAGGTTTATTTTATTCACTGTCAGGTTGAAAACTGGGGTACGAATAGTTTTGCGGGATTACAAATGTTTCCTTAATCGTTCGAATGGAAGTCCAGCGCAGCAGGTTAAAAATTGAACCGGCTTTGTCGTTGGTTCCCGAACCCCGGGCGCCGCCAAAGGGTTGCTGGCCTACAACAGCTCCTGTTGGTTTATCGTTGATGTAGAAATTACCGGCGGCGTTTTCCAGCCGTTTGGTCAATTTTTCGATATTGTACCGGTTTTGCGAAAAAATAGCTCCCGTTAATGCATAGATAGAAGTTTTGTCGAGGATATCCAGGATTTCGTCCATCTTTTCATCTTCGTAAACATAGATGGTCAACACCGGCCCGAACAGTTCTTCTTCCATGGTGATATAATCCGGCTTTTTAGCCTGAATTACAGTAGGTTCAATAAAATAACCAACTGATTTATCGCACTTACCGCCAAAAATCACTTCTGCATCTTCGTCTTCGCGTGCCCGGTCGATAAATCCTTTCAGTTTATCGAATGAATCTTCGTCGATAACCGCGTTGATGAAGTTGGTAAAATCTTCGGGCGGCCCCATTTTTACAGTAGCCAGCTCATTTCCGAGCCGTTCTTTTATGTCGGGCCAGATACTTTGTGGAATGTATGCCCGCGAAGCGGCTGAACATTTTTGCCCCTGGTATTCAAAAGCTCCACGCAGCATGGCAATAGCCAGTCCCTGATGATCGGCTGTGCTGTCGGCAAAAATAAAGTCTTTCCCTCCGGTTTCGCCGACAATGCGGGGGTACGATTTGTATTTGAATATATTGTCGCCGATGGTTTTCCAGAT
>CAZHKI010000667.1:1234-1579 GCA_964533365.1 uncultured Maribellus sp.
CCGGTAAAATGAATTCCTGCGAAATCGGGGTGGTTCAAAACCACATCGGCAGTTGCCGGACCCGAAGCATGAACCAGGTTGATAACCCCATCGGGCAAACCGGCTTCCTGCAAAATTTCCATAATCACGCCGGCCGAATAAATCGCTGTTTTCGAAGGCTTCCAAACCACTACGTTACCCATGAGTGCAGGCGCTACCGGCAGGTTTCCGGCAATGGATGTAAAATTGAACGGCGTCAGTGCGAATACAAAACCTTCCAACGGGCGAAATTCGTTGTAGTTCCACATTCCCGGTGCAGATTCGGGCTGAATTTTATAGATATCGGTCATCACCTGTACACCAAAA
>CAZHKI010000668.1:0-1573 GCA_964533365.1 uncultured Maribellus sp.
GCCTGAGTGGAGTGGTTAAAGTGTAGGAAGTTGTTGTTATTGCACTGGCAATTTGAGCGTTGATATGGTCGAAATGACCAGACGCATCAGCCAGCCAAAGTGAATATCGCACAACTTTCATTTCAGGATCGACTGATGGCTGCCAGCTCAATGTGGGAGTTACCGGTACCTGAAGCGCCCCGTTGGCCGGAAACGTCAACACTGCGGCTGAAGGCGCCGCATTGGGAGTAAAGAAGGTATATTTAGCTGATTCAAAAGAGCTTCCATCACTTTTTTTAGCTACTACTTTCCAATGATAAACTTCGCCATTCGATAAAGCTGGCTGAAAACTGGTCGCGGTTTGATTTTGACTAACCTGTTCAAAACGAAGATTACCATTGGCATCGATTTCACTGTGTTTGGCTATATACACATCGTAGGTTAAACCGGGAGCCGGTGTGGCAGTCCAGGTAAGCACCGTGTTCAAAGGAACATCACGCTGGTTCATTTCCGGCGTTGTCAGGATAATGGTAACGGCTTCGCTGGATCCAGGATTAACAGGGATAACCTGTTTGGGAATTTTTTTAATAACCTTTGAATTGGTAGCCGGAGTAATTACTTTTTTCCGGGGTTCGATCTGCCCGTTGACCTGAATCTGGAACAAACAAAGCAATATCAGGATTACCTTAATTTTATTCTGCCCTGAGTGGCAAAATTTGCAGAAACTAATTCTTTTCATAAACGTTGTATTTAAGTTTGGTTTAATCTGTTTCACAAGTTACAAAAAAAATGAATCGATGAGCAATTAACTTTTAATCAGCTTTTCTCCATTTTCCGAATTCAACAAACACCTGTACCTGTAAAATGTCAGATGATGCATTAAAAATCATGCTTCGGTTTTCTGGAAACCAGGTAGTGCCGAATCATTTCGTCGTAACGAAACATCAGTTGCCGTAGTTCTGTATTTTTTGGATTAAACGAAAAATGATCAATTTGGCGAATGGGCAGAATTTTTGGCGAAGTTCCCGTGATGAACGCCGCATCAAACTGATGCAAATCGTTCACCGCCACCTCTTTTTCTTCAACCGGAATCATCATTTCACGAGCCAGTTGCACTGTTTTTTGCCGGGTTATTCCTAATAAAACCTTGTTGGCCGGAGGAGTAACCAGACTGTTCTGCTGAACAAAAAATACATTGCTTCGGCTTCCTTCGGTAATCAGGCCCAGGTGATCGACGAGCATCACTTCGTAATAACCTTTCTGTTCCAGCATTTGGTTGGCTAGTTGCCGCACCGTGGTCTGGAAAACCTTGGCGTTTGGATTTTCACGCTCGGCATTCAGTATTCCGCACAAAACCCCGTCGCGGTACATTTCGGGGGTTGCATAGCTGTGCGGGATAAAAAAAGCTTTCAGGTTTATTTTGCATGAAATAAGGATATTTCCTTCCGAAACACCGTTCTTTTTAATCAGTTTATGAAGAAAAAGTTCAACCTCACTATGCTGAAAAGGAATATTTTTCCCGGCTAATTGTGCCGACAAATAAAACCGTTCGAGATGATCTTCGAGGAACAGCGGAATGTTGTCGGCAACACGC
>CAZHKI010000669.1:0-1572 GCA_964533365.1 uncultured Maribellus sp.
ATCAACAGGCAGGCTCCGTCCTGCCTGTTTTATTTTCAATGTATGGATTTTATTAACCAAATAGTCGTATATTAAATAAATCTGAATTTGTCACCTAAAATGGGAATGATTGACAAAATTCATAACCCATCGTTTTTGTTTGCCTACCTTTGCACCTTTAAAAATCTGACAATAAACACTTTAAATTAATTCTAAATAACATGAACATTTCTCATATTGAACACATCGGAATTGCTGTCAATAGTTTGGAAGAAGCAATCCCATTCTACGAAAACACCTTAGGGTTAAAATGTTACGCCATCGAAGAAGTGGCCGATCAGAAAGTTAAAACCGCCTTTTTCATGGTTGGCCAAACCAAAATCGAACTGCTCGAATCAACCGATCCGGAAGGGCCGATTGGCAAGTTCCTTGAAAAAAAGGGACAAGGTATCCACCACCTGGCATTTGCCGTTGAAAACACCACCGAAGCACTGGGTGAACTGGGCGAAAAAGGAGTCCAGTTGATCGACAAATCGGCCCGCAAAGGCGCCGAAGGGTTAAACATCGGATTCCTTCACCCGAAAGCAACACTGGGTGTTCTAACCGAAATCTGCAGCAAATAATATCAATTAAATAATTACAACAACCGTATCATTATGAATACCCAGGATAAAATTAAAAAGCTGATTGATCTGCGGGCCGAAGCAAAACTTGGCGGCGGTCAGAAACGAATTGATGGACAGCACAACAAAGGGAAATTCACTGCACGTGAACGTATTGAAATGCTACTCGACGAAGGCAGTTTCGAAGAATTCGACATGTTTGTCACCCACCGTTGCACCAATTTCGGAATGGAAAAAACCAAATTCCTCAGCGACGGTGTAGTTACCGGTCACGGAACCATCGATGGCCGAGTGGTTTACGTTTTTGCACAGGACTTTACCGTCTTTGGCGGTTCACTTTCCGAAACTTATGCACAGAAAATTTGCAAAGTAATGGACATGGCCATGAAAAACGGCGCACCCGTTATTGGCATTAACGACTCGGGCGGTGCCCGTATCCAGGAAGGTGTTGCCGCGCTGGCCGGTTATGCCGAAATTTTCGAACGCAACATCATGGCGTCAGGAGTTATTCCCCAGATTTCAGCCGTGTTTGGCCCCTGTGCAGGCGGTGCCGTTTACTCTCCGGCCCTGACCGACTTCATCATGATGACCAAAGGAACCTCATACATGTTTGTTACCGGCCCGAAAGTAGTGAAAACTGTAACCGGCGAAACCGTGACCGATGAACAACTCGGTGGCGCTTCGGTTCATGGTTCAAAATCAGGGGTTTCCCATTTTGTCGTTGATGAAGAACAGGAAGGTCTGCTGCTTATCCGCAAACTGTTGAGCTACCTGCCGCAAAACAACCTCGAAGAAGCACCGCTGGCTCCCTGCGACGATCCAATCGACCGTCTGGATGACATCCTGAATGAAATCATTCCCGACAAAGCCGTCCCGCCCACTGTTCGTCCGCGTCCGGCCATCACGACTGGCATCACGGAGCGCGTGGACATCGGCTGCGGTTCGCTCTTTGTGACCTGCAATTTTGACG
>CAZHKI010000670.1:0-1563 GCA_964533365.1 uncultured Maribellus sp.
CGAAAGGGCCTTCCTGCCAGTGCTGGAAGGTTGTGAATGCTTCCATTTCAACCACTCCTTTTTCGTAGATGTGCGATGCGGCTGCCGCTTCTTTTACCACCCGCAAAATATCGATGCTGTCGTCTCCATCTTTGTAAAACCGGGGATGGTTAATCCAGAATTCGCCGCGGGGAATGTCGATTGTTCCCTGTGCTTTCAGTGGTTCTGCCGGACCGTTGTAAAGCGGATAGCCCGGGCCGCCCGCTTCGCTGTTAATTTTTAATCCGTACTGGTTGCAAATCTCTTTCGACTTTTTGTAAAGATTGTTGATCATCAGTTCCGACAACGTTTTTTTGAAATCGGTTTGGATTTTTTTCGTGGTTTCTTCGTCGAAAAGTTCCGGATTAAAAAGCGAAGGGATAAATTTCCGAATTTCATAGCCGTTTACTTTTCTAAATTCAGAAGGAAGTGTGGAAGTCCAGACAAACCCGCGGGCTTCGTAACTGGCCAGGTAAAAACTTTTTAAGGCGGTATTTCTGAAATCGCCCAGCACTGGTTGCAACCGGTTGATGATGTACATCAGGTGGGTTTCCACCGCTACGGCGTCAAAATGATCGATGGTCAGTCCGGCCGATTGCGGGCTGGGGCGTACTACCTGCTGTCCCGAATTGGAGCATACATACCGGCAAATTTCCCAGTTGCCTTCCGGAGCCTCCCAGGTCAGTTCATCCGTTTCCGGATTAAAAAACGGAGTAACATCGATGATGTTTGTCGTGTCTAACTGGTTTATCCCAACAGCGGCAGGAATGGCCAGAACTGCAATCTCTTCGTAATAAACGGGTTTGCTGTCTTCCCGGAAAGGAATCATCGGTTTTCCTGTTCCGCCAACGAGTGATTCCTTCGGAAATGAAATTTCAGGGAAAGGAAGTTTCATTTTTTGTTTTTCTGAATTTCCTTTTACCGCGGTTTTTGAAAGGTATAACGATTTTCCGCCGTGTTCCGGTTTTACCCAGCTTCCGCCTGCATTCCAACTGCTGGCCAGGTTCAGCCCAACGGTTAATCCCAGTTTCCCAGCTTCGTCAACTGCAAATTTTATCAAATGAAGTGACTCGTCGCTTAAAAACGCAGGCCCACCGGGAATCATGGAATCGGATGGCGGGACCCCGATCTCAAACAGATCAAACCCGGTAATTCCGGCATCTTTCATCGCCCGAAGTTCTTCCTTCGCCCTGATTGTATCGATATTTCCATTCAGGCACCACCAATATACTTTCGGCCGCGCTTCGTCAGGCGGGTTTAAAAAGGCCTCTTTGATACTTTCGTATGAATTGTCGCCTTTTTCGTAAGTCTGGCAGGAAAAGGTAATTGCGCTTACTGAGATGATAAGAAAGTAAATCAGGTTTTTCATAATACGGATTTTTTACGGAAGATAAAGGTTTATCATAAATTAAGCATTTCCACTGCAAAACTATCTCCAGTGTCTTCTGCCCATTGTTTTAAATATCGCCCGAAAATATTAATTGCAAAAAGATGAATATGAAAAATAGTCCTTTCATTACCGGTTTTAGTATGAGTAGAATTTAG
>CAZHKI010000671.1:0-1550 GCA_964533365.1 uncultured Maribellus sp.
GAAGAATAAGCTGTAAAAGTACTGGGGATATTAATGGCACTGGAAGTCCAATCAATCAGATTAGTTGATCGAAGCATCACCAGTCCTCTGTTGGATGCCCATCCGTTGGCTGAAACCATATCGGTAGCAACCATGTAATAATCGTTATTTTCTCCGCGCAGAATGTGAGGATCGCGCACTCCACCGGTAGAACTGATTTTTTCAGAACTGATGACAGCATTATTGTGGTTAAGTGCCTCGAAATTATGGGCATCATCACTGATTGCAAAGCGGATCGCCTCCTGACTTTTGTTGTTTCCGGTAAAATAGGTAAACAGATAAGCAGTAAAAATATCATCTGCAAAAACTGGTAAGGTTGAAAAAAAGTAAGTACAGCCACCGGACTTGGAATTGCCGTTATTTTTGTGCTGGGCATAACCCTGCCGGTTAACTACCTGCTCGAAAACTATGTATTAAAAGAAGGCGCCCTCGCTTGGCTTTCCCCTTCGTTTGCAACCGTCGATCTCAGCTTCCTTTCCTTCATCATGTTTATTGCTGTTATCGCATCAATGGTCCAACTGGTAGAAATGGTAGTTGAAAAATTTGCACCGGTGTTATATAACCAGTTGGGTATTTTCCTCCCGCTGATTGCCGTTAACTGCGCTATCTTAGGGGGGTCGCTGTTCATGCAGCAAAAATCTTTTGTAAACATTGGCGAAGCTTCGGTTTACGGTCTCGGTTCCGGGGTAGGCTGGTTTCTTGCTATCGTTGGTATTGCTGCCATCCGCGAAAAAATCGAATATTCAAATGTCCCCGCCCCTTTACGCGGACTTGGGATTACATTTATCGTTACCGGGTTAATGGGGCTCGCCTTTATGGGTTTCATGGGAATTAAATTATAAAAAACAAAAATCAGTGATCCAATGATATTGTTATCAACACAAACCTTAGTTATAATTACCAGCGTGGTGGTATTCCTCGCCGTAATTATTTTACTGGTTGCCATTTTGTTATATGCCAAGAAAAAACTGATGCCATCGGGAACGGTTAAAATTGACATCAACGAAGGTTACCTTGAACTGGAAACCGAACCAGGAAACTCACTCTTATCCACGCTGGGAAACAATAAAATTCTTTTACCATCAGCGTGTGGCGGAGGTGGTACCTGCGGGATGTGCCGCTGCAAAGTCGAATCAGGTGGTGGTTCTATTCTCCCAACCGAAACCGGTTTCTTCACCCGAAAGGAACAAAACGAAAACTGGCGCCTTGCCTGCCAGGTAAAAGTAAAAGAAGATTTAAAAATCCATATCCACCAGGAAGTACTGGGCGTGAAAAAATGGGAATGCGAAGTGGTTTCGAACAATAACGTGGCAACGTTTATTAAGGAATTCGTGGTCAAATTGCCCGAAGGTGAAAACCTGAATTTCAAATCGGGTGGTTACATCCAAATCGACGTCCCCAAAATTGACGTTGATTTCAAGGATATGTTTGTGAACGACAAATTCCGCGACGAATGGGAAAAATTTGGCATGTTCGATCTGAAAATGAAAAACCCGGAACCCACCTTCCGT
>CAZHKI010000672.1:0-1543 GCA_964533365.1 uncultured Maribellus sp.
GGTGCAATTCCTGAAAATGCAATAAAATTCAGCCAAAAACCGATAGTGCAAAAACGGTGGTTCATTCAACTACCGTTTTTTTGTGTTTCAAAAAAAATCAAAACGCTTAAAATTTGTAATTTTAGCCACTTCCTCTTACTAATAATTCAGTTTTGGAGAAGGAATTTTTACAAATCATTCAGCGGAACCAGGGAATTATTCACAAGGTGTGCAATATGTACTGCGACCATGAAGAGGATCGAAACGACCTCTTTCAGGAAATCGTTGCCCAACTCTGGAAATCGTTTCCTTCTTTCCGGAACGAATCAAAATTTTCGACCTGGATGTACCGCGTTGCCCTGAATACGGCCATCACCACATTCAAAAAAGACAAACGGCGACCGGATCAAAACCAGTTGACGATTGATAATTTTCAGATTGCTGAAGATCGGTACGACTCGGAAACAGAAGAAAGCATCAAAACGATGCACCAGGCCGTGGCGCAGTTAACCGGAATCGAACGCTCAATTGTTCTGCTTTTCCTCGAAGACAAAAAATACGAGGAAATTGCTGAAATAACCGGAATTACCCAAAACTACGTGCGGGTAAAGATGAACCGGATTAAGAAAAAACTGAAAAAACTCATGAATCAGGAAGGGTAAGAAATGGATTTAAATGAACTGAAAAAAACATGGGACAAGCTGGCGTCGGCACAGGATCTGGATGAAAACCAAATCAGGGGCATGCTGGGAAAACGGACAAAAAATGTAATGGAACGTATCGACCGGAATATCAAAATCGGATTTATCGTCCTTTTTACGTTAATCCTGGTTTTTTCACTCGACGACTTTTGGTTATCGCCCATGCTTTTAAAAGGATTTGCCGAAAACCTGACGATCCCCGGCTGGCTCGTCATCCTCGATTTGTTTTGCAATCTGCTGATTATCGCTACTTTTATCCATTTCGTTGTGAAATATTACCGCATCCGGAAAATTTGCGATGTGGCCTGTAACTTAAAAGACACATTGTTAAAAATCATCAACACCCTGCATATTTACCAACGCCTGTTCTATTTCGCCCTCATTGCCCTGCTTTTTGCAATTGGTTCAGGCTTTGTGATGGGCATGTACGAGGGTTTTCGCTATGGTGCACTCGAACAGGGCATTATTCTGTCGGAAGTTGAGCCGGGGAAATTGTTTTTTGCTGTGTTTATCGGACTGCTGATCCTGATTATTTCCGTTGGGGCAATCTTTCTCTTTCTTCGCTGGGGATTCCGGAAGTTGTATGGTAATTACTTACATCAACTAAAAGCAACATTGAAGGAACTGGAAGAAATTGACGAATAAAATTCGGGCAGGACACCGGTTTTTCTATATTGCTTCGTATTTTTGTTTCTTCAAACTCATGCCTAAAAACAATGACTTTAATTAAATCGATTTCAGGAATCCGCGGTACCATTGGCGGAAAACCCGGCGAAGGGCTAAGCCCGCTCGATGTGGTAAAATTTACAGCTTCGTATGCCACCTGGGCCAAACAACAGGCCGGGGAAAAACCGATAACCATT
>CAZHKI010000673.1:0-1533 GCA_964533365.1 uncultured Maribellus sp.
CAATCCAAGTATTTTGCCTCTTAATGATTTGAATTTGTGCCTTTGACCCGGTGTTACTGGTTTTAGCTTTCTTACTGCCATTTTATATTAAATATTACTATAAAAGTCAATACTGTCTCCTGATACCAAAGTAACGATTGCTTTTTTGTAGGAAGGTGTTTTCCCGGTAATTACACCGCCTTTGGTATATCTTGATTTTACTTTTCCGCCATGAATAATCGTATTCACGCTTTCAACCGAAACATTATAAAGGCTTTCAACAGCCTTTTTAATTTGTGGTTTCGTTGCCCTTCTGTCCACTACAAAACCATACCGACTGTATTTCTCAGTCTGGTTGGTCATTTTTTCGGTTACCAATGGTTTAATTAATATATCCATTTCAAATCGTCTTAAAGTTTAAATGCCTCTTCAATTTTTTGAACAGACCCTTCCAGAAGGATAATAGTTTTTGCGTTAAGAATCTGATAAGTGTTTAATTCAGAAGCTATTACAACAGAAACGTCCTGTAAATTTCTGGAGGACAAATATATATTATTATTTTCGACTGGTAAAACGAAAAGTGACTTTTTATCAGCGATTTGCAAATTACTCTTAATCGCCAGCATTTGCTTGGTTTTTGGAGCTTCCATGTTGAAATCTTCCAATACCAGAATGCTGTTTTCAGATGCTTTGTAAGTCAATGCCGATTTCCGGGCCAACTCTTTCACTTTTTTATTCAGTTTGAAGCCATAATTCCGCGGGCGCGGGCCAAAAATACGGCCTCCTCCACGAATGGTGGGCGATTTAATGCTGCCTGCACGTGCTCCGCCAGTACCTTTTTGCTTTTTGATTTTGCGGGTACTTCCGGATACCTCTCCGCGTTCTTTCGATTTGTGTGTCCCCTGACGTTGATTAGCCAAATATTGTTTTACATCGAGATAAATGGCGTGGTCGTTGGGTTCAATTCCGAAGATTTGTTCGTTTAACGTAACTTTTCTTCCGGTTTCTTTTCCTTCGATGTTCAGTACACTTAGTTCCATTGTTTCCTAATTATTAAGTATGAACCTTTGGCGCCAGGTACTGAACCTTTCACCACTAACAAATTCTTCTCAGGAATAATTTTCATAACCAGCAGGTTTTCGATGGTGATGGTTTTGTTCCCATCGCGGCCAGCCATACGCATTCCTTTAAATACGCGTGAAGGCCATGAAGATGCACCGACTGAACCGGGCGCCCTCAACCTGTTGTGCTGTCCATGTGTGGCATCGTTTACCCCACTGAATCCATGTCTTTTAACTACTCCCTGAAAACCCTTACCTTTCGATACTCCAATGACGTCAACATAATCATTTTCATGAAATATGCTTACGTCAATTTCCTGTCCTAAAGAGAATTCTTCCTGGTAGGTGTTTTTAAACTCCACTACTTTACGCCTTGGTGTAATACCAGCCTTTTTGAAATGGCCAAACTCTGCTTTGGTGGTGTGTTTTTCCTTTTTTTCACCATAAGCAAGCTGAAGCGCTTCGTAGCCGTCGGTTTCTGCGGTTTTCACTT
>CAZHKI010000674.1:0-1532 GCA_964533365.1 uncultured Maribellus sp.
GGGTTTCTTTTTTAATATAGGTTTAGTTAAAAATTGTTTCCCAAATTTTTTCAGGAGGTAAAAAAAATCTTTAGAAGGAGTAAATATTGTTCTAATTTAATCAGTTATAATTCATTATTCTGCAAAAGCAGGTTGATGTTTTGGTATGGACGCTACTTGTTATCAATTCGGCTTTCACGGGGAGCAGATAACCGAAGGATTTGTCCGGAAGTCCAAAATGCCGGAACTATGGCTGTATTTTTTTTTCTGTGCGTTGAATCAGGAATAAAAACGAAGAAACAGCCAATTTTTTGTAAACGGCAACAACAAATCAAATTATGTTAATCCTTAATAATTTCTGTCCCGTTGTCGAAACGGGCGAAACGTCCCTTGTTTTTATCGTGTATCATGTCGGGGCGGGGCCAGGGCCATCCGCCAAACCGGGTTTGCTGGAAGTCGTGAAAAGCCTGCTGGATTTCTTCCCGGCTGTTCATCACAAATGGTCCGTACTGGACAACTGGTTCATGAATGGGTTTCCCCTGGAGTAAAAGCAGCCGGCTGCGCTGGTTTCCGTTTTGTACCGTGACCGACAGGGAAGTGTTGAGTTCGGCCACATGGTTGGGCTCAACGTTAATGTTGTTTAGACTGATGGTTTCTCCTTCAAAAAAATAGAGAGAACGGTTAACCATTTCAGAAGTTACCGGAA
Organism: uncultured Maribellus sp.; assembly: GCA_964533365.1. Taxonomy (GTDB): domain Bacteria; phylum Bacteroidota; class Bacteroidia; order Bacteroidales; family Prolixibacteraceae; genus Draconibacterium. The sequence continues at coordinate 686 of CAZHKI010000674.1, forward strand.
TTTCCCAGTTTGCATTTTCTTCCATTAAAATATGCCAGATGGCAACTTCATTTTCAGGATTGGCAGCCCATGAATCGGGTGCAGGAAGAGGCGCCGCAGTGTCGCCGATAACGCCGGCAACGATATCGATTTCCGTTTTTTTCTGATTTCCGTCGGCTAGTGTAATCCGGGGGATGGTTTCGCCCCAGAGCATTTTGTAGTAGGGATTGACGAATTTTTTTTCAGATGGCAGGTTTAACCAAATTTGAAATAGTTCAAATGGATTGTTTTGATTTTCGTTCAACAGCGGGAACATTTCGGAATGTTGCAGGCCGCTTCCGGCTGTCATCCACTGCACATCGCGGTTTCCGTAACGGCCGGCCGCTCCGTTTGAATCGGCATGGTCAACCATCCCTTTCAATACAAAGGTTACCGTCTCGAAACCCCGGTGCGGATGGGCCGGGAATCCGGGAACTTTATCCCCATGATACATCCGCCAGCCATCCTTTTCTACAAAATCATTTCCCAGGGTTCTGCCATCCAGCGGGGTTACCGGTCCCATTTTCCCATTTCCTTTCGGATAATGATCCAGGTGATAAACACAAAAGAGAAACGGATTTTGAGTTACCCACGGACTTCCCAGTTTGTAAACGCAATTCACAGGATTTGGATCCATTGGATTAAGGTTTTTTGTTCATGTCATTTAATGCATTTTCAACACGGCTGAGGTAATTGTCGATTTGCAGGTTATCCTCAAATCCGACGATCATCATGTCCACGCATTTCAGTCCCAAAACAAAACGCAGCGAGTTGTCGATTTTTTCACTGTCGTCGCGAAGTTTTCCGTCGCCCACCAGTTTCATTCCGA
>CAZHKI010000675.1:0-1520 GCA_964533365.1 uncultured Maribellus sp.
TATCCAATCTGCGTATGTAAAGCATCCGTCCGAAAATACGAAAAAACAGATAATCTTTACTTGTTTACAGCGACAAACTTAACTATTATAAAACATAATTTTATTGAACCCTGTTCCGCTTTTCGCCGTAGGTTACGGTTGGCAAACAAAATGCACAAACTTTGGCGGGTTGCTTGCAAATCAAAATCTTTTATCTATTTTTGTGCCCGGTAATTTTAAGCCGTTGTTATTGAACGCGATGCTGCGGCTTAAACATGGTATAACAAATAAAAAGTTCTTTAAAATGTATTTAACACCGGAAAAAAAACAGGAAATTTTTGCCCAGCATGGCAAAAACGAAAAAGACACCGGCAGCGCCGAAGGTCAGATTGCTTTGTTCACATTCAGGATTAACCACCTGACCGAACACTTGAAACAAAACAAAAAAGACCACAGCACTCGCCGCTCATTGATTAAACTGGTTGGTAAACGCCGCAGCCTGCTCGACTATCTCAAACGGGTGGATATTGAACGTTACCGCACCATTCTTGGAGAATTGAACTTACGTAAGTAAAATAACTGAAAGGCAATGCATTGTATTGCCTTTCTTTTTTGTAAATTGCAAAGCCTCACCACCCATTGTAATTTTTTTAACATTTACTTGATTTATTGAAACATTATGGTAAACGCAACAATTAAAACAATCGAACTTGCCGATGGCAGGACCATTACCATTGAAACCGGTAAACTGGCCAAACAAGCCGACGGATCGGTTGTGGTACGAATGGGTGACACCATGTTGCTGGCAACAGTTGTGTCGGCAAAAGAAGCAAAGGAAGACGTGGATTTTATGCCACTGTCGGTTGACTACCGCGAGAAATTCTCGGCTGCCGGACGTTTCCCCGGCGGGTTTTTAAAACGCGAAGGCCGTCCGTCGGACGATGAAATCCTCATCGCCCGCCTGGTTGACCGCGCCCTGCGCCCGTTATTTCCCGAAGATTATCATGCCGAAACCGCGGTGATGATCACCCTGATTTCGGCCAACAAGGAAGAAATGCCCGACGCCCTGGCCGGACTGGCCGCCTCGGCTGCCATCGCCGTTTCCGACGTCCCCTTCACCACCCCGATTTCGGAAGTCAGGGTCGCCCGCATCAACGGCGAACTGATGATTAACCCAACCTATTCACAACTGAAGGATGCCGACCTCGACATTATGGTGGGCGCCTCGTACGACAACATCATGATGGTGGAAGGCGAAATGAACGAAGTGACCGAAGAGGTCATGCTCGAAGCCATCAAATTCGCTCACGATGAGATCAAAAAACACTGCAAAGTTCAGGAAGAACTGACTGCCCAACTCGGCGTGGTTAAACGGGCCTACTGCCACGAAAACAACGACGAAACCCTCCGCGAAAAGGTGAAAACCGAACTGTACGGCAAATGCTACGACATTGCCAAACAGCAAATCACCAACAAACAGGTACGCATGGAAGCTTTTGCCGCCGTTTGCGACGAATTCACCGAAGCCTACAAAGCGGAAA
>CAZHKI010000676.1:0-1519 GCA_964533365.1 uncultured Maribellus sp.
TGAATGAAAAGCTGGGAACTGATACCATCCGGTTTTTTCCGGGCGTTTCGTACCGTCACTTGCTGGTCATCAAAAACGGACAGAAAGAGATGAAGTGTACCCCTCCGCACGATGTGCCGGGAACCCCGTTTCGTGATGTGATGATTCAGGCAACATCGCAAAAAGCCCGGTCAACGGTTGATTTGCTGAACCAGTTGATTGAAGAATCGCAGAAACTGCTTGAAAATCATCCCATAAATATTAAACGAAAAACAGAAGGGATAGACGCTGCCAACAGTATCTGGCCCTGGTCGCCGGGGTACAAACCCCAAATGCCGACACTGAACGAAATGTTTGGCATTCAAAAGTCGGCTGTAATTTCAGCCGTCGATTTAATCCAGGGAATTGGCGTGTACGCCGGAATGAACGTAATTCAGGTGGAAGGGGCTACCGGTTTATACAACACCAATTACGAAGGAAAAGCCAGGGCAACGGTCGGTGCTCTGAAAGAAAACGACCTGGTTTATCTGCACATCGAAGCCAGTGACGAAGCCGGTCACGAGGGCGATGTGGAGCTAAAAACCAAAACCATTGAATACCTTGATGAACGGGTGGTAAAATACATTCTGGAAGAAACAAAAAAAATAGACGAGTCGGTAACCATTGCCGTTTTGCCCGATCATCCCACACCTTGCGCCTTAAAAACACACACCCGCGAACCGGTGCCTGTTATTATTTACAACCCCGAAATTCAGCCCGATAGTGTTGAGGTATACGATGAATTTAGTGTCGGGAAGGGTTCGCTGGGGCTAATGAAAGGGGATGATTTTATGCGTGAGTTTTTGCATAAATAATTTTTTATGAGATTTGTCAGGTTTTCGTTATGAAAATCTTAATCTTTATGTTCGCGAAACTGATAAGGAAGGCTATCTGATTCAAGTTTTTACCTTTACTTTTTTAAAACTAATCCGGAAATGCAATATTACAGCACCAATAAAAAAACACAACCCGTTTCGCTGAAAGAAGCCGTGGTAAAAGGCCTCGCTGCCGACAACGGCCTGTTTATGCCTGAACGTATAGAAAAGTTTGACCCCTCGTTCTTTCCGCAGATTCACCAGATGTCTTTTCAGGAAATTGCGTTTGAAGTAGCCCGGAAGTTTTTTGGAGAGGACATTGAAAATACCAAACTCCGTCAAATTGTTTTCGATACATTGCCGTTCGACTGTCCGGTTGTGAAAGTGACCGGAAATATTTATTCGCTGGAACTGTTTCACGGGCCAACACTGGCTTTTAAAGATGTGGGAGCCCGGTTTATGGCCCGCCTGCTGAACCATTTCCTTGATAAAAAAGAGGAGCAGGTGAATGTCCTGGTCGCCACATCCGGCGACACGGGAAGTGCAGTTGCCAATGGTTTTCTCGGTGTTGAGGGAATTCATGTTTATGTGCTTTATCCGAAAGGCAAAGTGAGCCAAATTCAGGAATCGCAGTTTACCACGCTGGGTCAAAACATCACTGCCATCGAAATTGACGGTACTTTTGA
>CAZHKI010000677.1:0-1015 GCA_964533365.1 uncultured Maribellus sp.
CGGTTTATTAACGGGATTAACCAGTTTAACCAGGCCGGTTACGCAACCCTTCAACTGAAAATGGAGGAAAAACCACTTGATAATTTCAGACAGATTATTGCGGTATCAGGATTGAAAGATAAAAAGCAGGCCATGGAATATTTCAGCAGCCTGGTACAAAACCGCGATCTGTATTCACCGCTCGGAAATGCGAACTACCGAAACTTCCTGATCTCTGCCGGTAATTTCGATATTTTCCTGAAAGAAAAAAACATTGTGGAATACATGGATTTTTACAAGCGGGTTTATCTTGAACAGTAACAGGAAAATCACATCGCTGTGTTTCCCTCTTTTTCATTAAAAATCAAGTGATCGCTGCCCAAACGCTGGTGGTTAAAGTTTGTTAACTGCATACTTTAGCTTTCTTTTTTTTGTTTTTATCTTTAACAGTTTAAATCATGAAACATGAACATCAGAAAACCACGAATTCTTTGGACCGACGACGAAATTGACATCCTGCTTCCCCATATCATTTTTTTACGCGAAAAAGGGTATGAAGTCGAAACCGTAAACAATGGGCTGGATGCGGTTGAAATGGTCAGGGAAAATTTTTACGACATTATTTTTCTGGATGAAAATATGCCGGGATTAACCGGTCTGGAAACATTGACCCAGATAAAAACCATCGCGCCCAATATTCCGGTGGTAATGATAACCAAAAGCGAAGAGGAAAATATAATGGACGAAGCCGTGGGATCGAAAATAGCCGATTACCTCATCAAACCGGTCAATCCGAATCAAATCCTGCTGTCGCTAAAAAAGAACATCGACCAAAGACGGCTGGTAACCCAGCAAACCACATCGGCGTACCAGGTGCAGTTTGCCCAGATTGGGATGCGCATCAACGAACGGCTTACTTTCGAAGAATGGAAGGATATTTATAAAAAGCTGGTTTACTGGGAGATTGAGCTGGCCAATTCGGAAGACTCAGCCATGGACCAGATTCTTTCCATGCAGAAAGAGGAAGCCAACAAGG
>CAZHKI010000677.1:1030-1517 GCA_964533365.1 uncultured Maribellus sp.
CTCGACTGGTTTAAACTGAATATTGGCGATCGCCCGCTGCTTTCGCCCGATATTTTCAAACATAAAATCTTCCCGTTGCTCGACAGTGGGAAAAAAGTATTTATGCTGGTAATCGATAACCTGCGTTTCGATCAGTGGCGTACCATCAGTACGGTGTTTAACAATTACTTCCGGACTGAAACGGAGGATTTGTATTACAGTATTCTGCCCACGGCAACCATGTATGCCCGGAATGCCATGTTTGCCGGGTTAATGCCTTCTGAAATTGAAAAACTTTATCCCGAATACTGGGAAGACGACGATAACGAAGGGCACAAAAACCTTTATGAAGAAGAACTGTTGCGCAAGCAACTGGCCCGTTTCGGGCGAAAAGAAAAAGTTTGGTTCGATAAAGTCTCTGGAATAAAACTGGAACGAAGGATTACCGATAACCTGAAAAGCATTCTGGAAAACGACCTTTCGGTAATGATCTTCAACTTTGTGGATA
>CAZHKI010000678.1:0-1511 GCA_964533365.1 uncultured Maribellus sp.
CACCGGGCCGAGTCGAGTTTCTGTTTTACAAACATCAGCGCTTCCCTCTGGTTTTTCTTTTTTATGCCATTGGACAGCGAATGGAGCATTTCGAGGTAGGTTTCGTTGATTTTCAGGTCGGGCACGTTGCGCTGGTTTAACGAGAGGTTTAACTCTCCGTCAACGTTTTCAAGAATAAAATCGGGAACAATGTGCTGGTTCGACCGGTTTAACGGATTACTGTACGAACTGCCCGGTTTCGGGTTTAATTTTAAAATATGGTCGATGGCATTTTTCAGATCGTCATCGGAAAGTTCTAGCTTTTTTTGAATCTTTTCGTAGTGCTTTTTTGTGAATTCATCAAAAAAGTCGGTGACAATAATTTTAGCCAGATCAAAATTGCTTCCTTTTTTCCGGTTAAGCTGGATAGTCAGGCATTCTTTCAGGTTTCGGGCGCCAACACCCGGGGGATCGAGTTCCTGCACTTCCATTAAAATTTGATGAAGTTCTTCTTCCGAAACTTCCATATTCAGGTTGAAGGCCAGGTCGTCGCTGATCGACAACAGGTCACGGCGGAGGTAACCGTCGTCGTCGATGTTCCCGATGATGTATTCGGCCAGTTGCTTTTGGGTTTCGGTGAGGCTGAGCATGCCCAGTTGTTCGTACAGGCTTTCGTGAAACGATGTACCAACCGAAAACGGGATGTCGATGTATTTGTCGTCTTTTGAATAATTGCTGGTTGACAGGCGGTACGAGGGGATTTCTTCTTCTTCGTTCATGTAATCGTCGAACGAGAATTCCTCGTTATCCTCATCTTTTTCCGATTTTAATTCAGGTGCTTCCCCAGGTTCCTCGTCAAATTCCGGATTATCCGATTCAAGTTCCAGTACCGGGTTTTCTTCCAGCTCTTTCTTGATCCGCTGCTCAAGTTGCATGGTCGGGATTTCCAAAAGCTTGATTACCTGTATCTGTTGCGGCGAAAGCTTTTGAAGCAATTTTTGTTGTAATGACAGTTTTTGCTCCATGTCGCATTTGTTAACCGCGTAAATTTACTATTTTTTTGATGTTATTTTTTATCGTTGAATCAGAATTCTGCATTTTTCGGGGTTCTCGGAAAAGCTATCACATCGCGGATGTTTCCCATTCCGGTTACAAACAGGATAAAGCGTTCGAAACCCAGCCCAAATCCGCTGTGCTCAACCGATCCAAACCGGCGGGTATCAAGGTACCACCACATTTCTTCAGCCGGAATGTTCATTTCCCGCATCCGGCGCTCCAGTTTTTCAAGGTTTTCTTCGCGTTGTGAACCGCCGATGATTTCACCAATTTGTGGGAACAGGACATCCATCGCACCGACGGTTTTGCCGTCGTCGTTTTGTTTCATGTAAAATGCCTTGATATCTTTTGGATAATTGGTCAGGATAACCGGGCGCTGGAAATGTTTTTCGACCAGGTAGCGTTCGTGTTCGCTTTGCAAATCCACTCCCCAATCCACAGGGAACTGGAATTTTTTCTTTTTGTAAGGGGCCGAA
>CAZHKI010000679.1:0-1214 GCA_964533365.1 uncultured Maribellus sp.
TCCAGGCTGGCTGTATTTCCCATTAACTGAATATTCCCCTTGAACCGGTTGACTGAATCGTTGTTTAATACCACCGGTTCCTGTGGCACTCCGTTAATTTTGTACTCCACTTTCACTGTGCCGACTCCCATGTTATCTTCGGCCATTGCCGAGATGGTCAGGTTTTGTAAAGCTTCCGGAATAATTTTGGTTGGATTGTGGCTGACTACCGGCGGGAAATAGTCGGGGCCTATTTTGAACAACAGTTTCTTCGAAGGCGCCAGCGATGGGTACCTGTACTCTTTGCTGGCCGTCGTTTTCGAGGTAAAGTAATATTGAACATTTCCTGAAAAGCTTGTCACGGGGATTTCTCCGGTGTATTGCCCGGATATGTTGTTGTAAATTAATGTAACAGAATCAGAAGTGGTGAAATAGTCGGTTGAGTATATCAATTTTACACTTGATTTGTCCATTTCATAATCGGAGTTGATTTTGATTGTCACCGGAACCGCAGCGGTTGCTGTTTCCATATCGTTGATTTTTTCATGTTTGAACGATACCGTATTCCAACCGATTTCATTCAGGATGGTCATGATGTTTTCGCCCGGATTGTGGATGGCATTTCCTTTAAACATCATCGGCGACATGAGCGACGATTCTTTGGTATGATAAATACTTGATCCGTCTCTCCAGGTGGATGGTGCATAGATTTCTCTCGCTGTATTGTTTTGCAGGTTATTAGCTACAGGATCCTGTATTTTCAATTTGTCGGAGGTTAATTGCTTGTACAGTTCGCCTGATGGCCGGCTGAAAAAGGATGGATTGGAAATTTGCTGGCCAAGTTCATTCATAATATAGTAATCGTAAATACTGGGAATTCCATTGGTACTACTGATTAATCCCTGGTTGTTTTCTACATTGAGAAAACCAGAGAACCCCAGACCGTGGCCAATTTCATGCAAAACGGCGGTCAGGAAATCGTACTGGCCCGAAGGGGTTTTCCCGTCAACTCCCAGGTACCACGAAATATTGCTGTTGAAAGAACAGATGATGTAGGCTTCGGCGCCGTTTACATTTTTTCCCGACAGTTTTTCCACCAGTGTAATGGGATAAAATATATCTGGATATAAAGCTCCGTCGAAGTTTCTGTAAAAACAGGCCGGCATCCCTTTCCCTAAAACATTGCCCGACATGGTTTCCCAGGTTGCCTGTACCTGAATGGGAACTTCCGAGTA
>CAZHKI010000679.1:1224-1500 GCA_964533365.1 uncultured Maribellus sp.
GGTTTTCCCAAATCGAAACAGCATCTAAAAAAACTTTTTTAGCCTGTTCCGGGAAATTCACAAAATTTACATTGATTATTGCTTTTGTGGTGGCTCCTGATTTTAACTGGGAAGGACGTGGAATATGGATAGAAACTGATTCAGAAGAAGCTATATTAATTTGTTCTCTTTGGTCAATATAGATCTCTTCCTTTTTCTGTCCGGAAGCAATGCCCCAAACGAGAAAAAACGTTATCAAAATTAGACCTTTCATTTTTTTATCTTTTACAAACCCTT